>NZ_JBFTLD010000090.1:0-22147 GCF_056396265.1 Allobosea sp. 05T422_2
GTGCTCGACGATCTGCAGGGTGCCGCCGGACTTCAGGCCCGGGCAGGCCTCCTGATCGACGACGTGAACCGGAACCATGACCTTGATGGTCTGGCCGGCTGCGACGCGCAGGAAGTCGACGTGAATCGGGAAGTCCTTGACCGGGTCGAGCTGGTAGTCGCGCGGAATGACGCGCGTCTTCTTGCCGCCGACATTGATCTCGAAGATCGTGGTCAGGAAGTGGCCGCCATAGATCATCAGGCGGGTCTGGTTGGCGTTGAGCGCGATCGCCTGCGGGGCTTCGCCCGCACCATAGATCACGGCAGGAGTCTGGCCTTGACGACGAACTGCCCGGGCGGCCCCCTTGCCGACCTGGGTGCGCGCCGAAGCCTCGATTTGCTTCACGGCGGTCATGATGATGGTCCTCGTTTTCTTGATAAAGACACGGCCGCCCGATGGCGGCCGTCTTGGTCTCGCGCCCGTGCCTCCAAGGGTGTCAGTCGAGCGCGAGGAGGCTCATAGGCGAAAAAGCGGGAAAGCTCAACCCGGGGACGGGCGCTTCCGCTCAGGCGGCGACCAGTCCCAGCCGCTCGTCACGCCGGCGCAGCAGGTGCATCAGCGGCAGCGCCAGCAGTACCATCCAGGCCTTGCCGATGATCTGGCCCGACAGGAAGTCGAGGCTGCCGAAGGCGAGCCAGAGGAAGACGATGCTGTCGATGACGAGGCCGACAAGGCTCGATGCGATCACGGCCGTGACGAAGCGGCGCCGCTGCAGCGGCGTGTAGACGGCGAAGTCCGCGAGCTCCGAGAGAAGGAAGGCCGCGACCGAGGCGACGACGATCGCCGGCGGAGCAAGAAAGCCTGAGATCGCGGCGCCGACGAAGATCGCGCCCAGTCCGACCTTGGCACCGAGGCGGCGCTGGACGATGTCGCGCAGCACGAGCGCGAGGCCGATCATCAGCACGCCGCTCGGCGCCTTGATGCCCGGCGCGACCGGCACGAGGCAAGGACCGTTCGGCACGCAGACCGTGCCGACATTGCCGAGCATCCAGTTCGCGGCGGGGATGGTGAGCGTGAAAAGGACGAGGGCGACCAGCCCTTCGGTCCAGCGCTGCTGATCAGGAGTCATAGGATGGTCCAGTGTCGTCCGGTGAACAGAGAAAGCCAGCATAGCCCTTCGCCCGCAGCTCGCAGGCGGGGCAGGTTCCGCAGCCATAGCCCCAGGAATGGCGTGTCGTCCGGTTGCCGAGATAGCAGCTATGGCTGTCCTCGACCACCAGATCGAGCAACGTCTCGCCGCCAAGCTCGCGGGCCAGCGCGAAGGTCTGCGCCTTGTCGCGCCACATCAGCGGCGTGTGCAGCACCAATCGCCGGTCGAGCCCGAGATTGAGGGCGACCTGCATCGCCTTGATCGTGTCATCGCGGCAATCGGGATAGCCGGAATAATCGGTCTCGCAGACGCCAAGCACGATGTGCCTGCAGTTCCGGCGATAGGCCAGCGCCGCGGCGAAGGTCAGGAAAATCAGGTTCCGTCCCGGCACGAAGGTCGTCGGCAACCCGGTATCGGCGAAGGCGATCTCGCTCTCTCGCGTCAGCGCGGTCTCGGAAATCGTGCCGAGCGCAGCGAGGTCGATGATGTGGTCCGGCCCGAGCCGCTCCGCATAGGCCGAGGACAGGGTGGGCAGCTTATCGCGAATCGCGAGCCGGCATTCCAGCTCGACGCGGTGGCGCTGGCCGTAATCGAAGCCGACGGTTTCGACCGAGCCGAAGCGTGCAAGGGCCCAGGCGAGCGTGACGGTCGAATCCTGCCCGCCCGAGAACAGGACGAGTGCGCGGCCTTCGCCGGTCGTGGCAGCCGTCATCATACCATCCCGTTCAGTCGAACAGGCTGGAGACGCTCGATTCGCTCGCGGTGCGCTCGATCGCCTCGCCCATCAGGTTGGCAATGGAAATGACGCGGATGTTGCGCGCCACCTTCACTGCCTCGGTCGGCATGATCGAATCGGTGATCACCAACTCCTTGAGCTTGGAATTGGCGATGCGTGCGACTGCGCCGCCCGACAGCACGCCATGGGTGATGTAGGCGTAGACTTCCCTGGCGCCTTCCGCGAGCAGCGCTTCGGCGGCGTTGCAGAGCGTTCCGCCGGAATCGACGATATCGTCAAGCAGGATGCAGGAGCGGCCCTCGACCGAGCCGATGATGTTCATCACCTCGGATTCGCCCGGCCGGTCGCGGCGCTTGTCGACGATGGCGAGCGGAGCGTCGATGCGCTTGGCCAGTGCACGGGCACGGACCACGCCACCGACGTCCGGTGAAACGACCATGGCGTTCTTGTAGTCGAGCCGTTCCTTGATATCGCGGGCCATCAATGGCGCGCCGAACAGGTTGTCGGTCGGGATGTCGAAGAAGCCCTGGATCTGTCCGGCATGGAGATCGAGCGTCAGAACGCGGTCGACGCCGGCATGGGTGATGAGATTGGCGACGAGCTTGGCCGAGATCGGCGTACGGCCCGAGGCACGGCGATCCTGCCGGGCATAACCGAAATAGGGGATCACCGCGGTGATGCGCCGTGCCGAGGAACGGCGCAGGGCATCCGTGATGATCAACAGCTCCATCAGGTGGTCATTGGTGGGGAAGGAGGTCGATTGGATGACGAAGACGTCCTGCCCGCGAACATTTTCCTGGATCTCGACGAAGACCTCCATGTCGGCGAAACGCCGGACCTGGGCCTTGGCAAGGGGGATTTCGAGGGAGGCACAAATCGCTTCGGCGAGCGGCCGGTTGGAGTTTCCGGCGACGACTTTGAACGAAGAGGGCATGCCGTGGCGCACCGTGAGGACTGGCGGGGGCGGGAGTCGTGAGACCGGCTGAATTCGCAGCGCTCATAACAGCGCCATGACAATGAGTCGACCGCTGCACTGCAAAAACAGTGCGCGAATCACGCCTCACCCCACTGCGTTCAGCGGGATGCCTCGCTCAGGAGCGCTTGCCGCTGGTCGCAGCAGCCGTCTTGGTTTTCGCCTTGTCCTTATCCTTGGCGCTGTCCGCGGCAGGTTTGTCCGGCACCGGAGCGGTCACCAGGAAACTCGCGATCGCGTCCATCGAATCCGATGCTGCCTTGGCGACGATGGTCTGGTCGATGCTCGACCAGGGATCGCCGCCGCCGCCGCGCCTGCCGAGGCTCTCGCCCTGCACGCGCTGGGCGCGCTTCTTGCTCTCGTCATAGACGTCCCAGACGAAGGCCAGCGCAGTCTGGCCGTCCTCTGTCGGCTGGGCGGTCAAATAGCCGCGAACCCGGAAGCGCGCGGGTGCGTTGCCGGCGACGATCTCCATCTTGCGTTCCGCCGCCGCCTCGCCGAGCAGGCTCGCAAAATTCGTGGTGACCTGGTCGGGCGCACCGGAGATGCTCTGGACCGAGACCGGGACGCCGGGCGCATCGACGCGCGGACGCGCGGCCGTGCTGGTGGTTTCCTGGCAGCCTGCGAGCGCAAGCGCGAGGGCTGGCCCCAGAACGAGGCCGCTTAAACGACTAAACATGACGCCTCCCGCTTTTTGCGTACGGGTTTGCTGAGGATTCCCTGCGTGACTCTTGTAGGGTCAACGGATCGCGAGGTCCAGATCGGGCAAGTTCAGGTTTTCTGCGCCTTTATCGCCGACGAGATAGGTGCGGCCGAGGCACATCGCGGTCTCGCTCGCCGAATCCATCAGGATCATATGGGCGAACATCACCATGCCCGGAACGATCGGCCAGTCGTTGCTCTCGTAGAACATCGGCCAGTCCATCCAGCTCGGCGTGAACTTTGCGCCAAGCGAGTACCCGCAGGCATTGAGTCGGTGGCTGGAAAGACCGTGTTCGTCGAAGATCCGGGCATGGGCGGAGAAGACATCGCCTGCAGTCCGCCCCGGTTTCAGTTCAGCCTCGCAGGCGAGGAGCGCCGCCTTGGCGGCTTCATGATAGCTGAGATGCAGCGGGCGGGGCTCCCCGACCACGACGGTTCGCATGATCGCAGCATGGTAGTGTCTGTCGACGCCCGCGAATTCGAGCGTGATCTGATCCTGCGCGTCGAGCGTCCGGCGGCCCGACTTGTAGCGGCAAAGCAGGGCGTCGTGGCCGGAGCCGATGATGAACTCGTTGGCCGGATAGTCGCCGCCACCCGCGAAGATCGCATTGTGCTGTGCGGCCAGGATCTCGCCCTCGTCGGCGCCGGCCCGGATCAGGTCGAGCGCCGCCCTGTCGGCGGCGTCCGAGAGAGCGGCCGCGCGCCGGACACAGGCAATCTCTGCCGCCGATTTCACGGCGCGCAGCCGTGTCACGATCGTCGAGCTATCGACGAGAACGCTGATATCCGTGAAGGCCGCTTCCAACTTGCGGCCGCTTGCCGCGACAAGGCCGTAGGATTCAAACTCCACGCCGATGCGCTTGCCGGCCAGGCCGAGATCCTGTGCCAGCATGAGCAGGTCACGCGCAGGATTCGCGTCGCGGCCATCCTTCCAGATGCGGATATCGGCCAGATTCGAGGTGTGCTCGGCCTGGCGCAAATCGGCAGAGCGGGTCAGCAATGCCATGCTGCCATCGGCCTTCACCACCAGGCACTGGAAGAAGCAGAAGCCGAAGGTGTCATACCCGGTCAGCCAGAACATCGATTCCTGCTGGAACAGGAAGAGCGCATCGAGCCGATCGCCTTGCATGGCCAAGAGCAGGGCATCACGCCGGCGTGCGAATTCGGCGGGTGAGAAGTGCAGGGCCATGGCTCGCGAATCCCCTGTGCTGACGTGGTCCTCATGTTTAGGCCGGGCTCGCTCGGGCTCAAAGGACGTGGACGATGTGCCGCTGCGATTGCGGGCGAGGCCTTCGTCGCCCATATCAGGCGTGCTATGGAGCGCCGGCATTCGGCCCTGGAGATTGATGATGGCCACGACCTCGAACCGCATACTCGACGATCTCGCTCGTCTGGTCACCGACGCCGCGGGAGCCGCCCAGGGTGTGCGCCGTGAGGTCGAGACGGTCGCCCGCACGCAGATCGACCGCCTCCTGCGCGAGATGGACGTCGTGACACGCGAGGAGTTCGAAGCCGTGCGCGAGATGGCGGTTCTGGCCCGTGAAGAGAATGACAAGCTCGCCGCACGGCTGGCTGCCCTCGAGGCTGGGCGCGACAAGGGCTGAGCCGGCCCGTGTTCCGGCTGTGGACAGCAGCCGGCAGGGATTGAGCCCAACCCCCGAATCCGCCGAGCCTGCATCAGGTGTTGGGAGCGTCGTCGCGCCTGCGCTATCGTCGAAGGAGAGGTGATTCGCCGGTCGTATCCGCTTGGGGTGCGTTTGGCGGTCAGGAGGCCATATAGCGGCTTCCGCAGTCTTGTTGCGTCCCGCGCTTCCCCGTCGCCGTGTTCCCGTTCTCGAACGAGCTGGACCCGCATTCCCGCGGGGAGCTGGCAGTTGGACCCTGGGCATGATGGACCTTGACCTGGACGCAGAAGCCGAACGGCCTGCCAATCCTCTCGACCTGATCGAGCGCCTCGCCGCACTCAACAACTGGACGTTCGACCGCGACAGCGATGATGAGCTCTCCGTCTCCGTCACCGGAGGCTGGTCGGATTATCATGTCGCGATCACCTGGCTCTCCGAGGTGGAGGCGCTCCATATCGCCTGTGCCTTCGATCTCAAGGTGCCGGAGCGTCGGCGCGGCGAGGTGTTGCAACTTGTCAGCCTCGTCAACGAGCAGCTCTGGCTCGGCCATTTCGACCTCTGGAGCTCGGAGAACGTGGTGATGTACCGCCACGCGCTCCTGCTTTCCGGTGGTGCGGAGCCGACCGACGAGCAGGCCGCCGCCCTGATCAAATCGGCGATCGACGCCTGCGAGCGCTATTTCCAGGCCTTCCACTTCGTGGTCTGGGCCGGCAAGAGCGCGCGCGAGGGGCTCGAGGGGGCGATGCTCGAAACAGTCGGGGAAGCCTGAGACCCTGGTTTCGTCATGCCCGGGCTTGACCCGGGCATCCGTTGCCGCTTCTGGTCGTGCGATGCCCGGTTCCGGGCCGCGCATGACGTCACATATCGTTCCTCGTGAGGCCTCCATGTCCCGTTCCCTGCCGCAAACCCTTGTCCTCATTGGTGCGGGCAAGATGGGAGGCGCCATGCTCGAGGGCTGGCTGCGCATCGGCATGGATCCGACCGGGATCACGCTGATCGACCCCAAACCCTCGGACGAGATCGCGACGCTGGCGGCCGAGAAGGGCATAGCCCTCAACCCTGAGCCGCGCTCGGTGCCGCCGACCGAGGTTCTCGTGCTCGCGACAAAGCCGCAGATGCTCGATACGGCAGCGCCCTCGGTCCAGGCGTTCATCCAGCCGCAGACCCTGCTGATTTCCATTCTGGCCGGCAAGACGCTCGGCGATCTCTCGGCGCGCCTGCCCAATGCCACGGCGATCATTCGCGCGATGCCGAACCTGCCGGCTTCCGTACAGCGCGGCGTCACTGCGGCTGCCGCCGGCAGGGGCGTCAGTGCTGATCAACGGGCGATGGCGGATGCGCTGCTCGGGAGCATCGGAAAGGTCGAATGGCTTGCAACCGAAGATCTGATCGACGCGGTCACAGCCGTTTCGGGCTCCGGTCCCGCCTATGTCTTCCATCTCGTCGAGTGCCTGGCGGCAGCTGGCGTCGCAGCGGGACTTCCGGCCGAGACGGCCGAGCGCCTGGCGCGGGGCACCATCGAAGGAGCAGGGGAGATGCTCTATCAATCGCCGCTGTCGCCGGCGACCTTGCGCCAGAACGTGACCTCGCCTGCCGGAACGACGGCGGCAGCACTCGAAGTGCTGATGGCCGATAACGGACTTGCGCCGCTGATGCGCCGCGCGGTGGCTGCCGCCAAACGTCGCGCCGAAGAGCTTTCCGGCTGAACGGCCTTTCCTCAGCCGTGATCCAGACCTACCTTTCCGTCATCGCTTTGCGAATGGAGAGGTCCGATGGCCCGCAAACCCGCTTCCCCCAAAGCTGAAAAGCCTGCTGCAGGCGCGCCGCCCGCCGACTCGCGGAAGGCGGTGGTGGACGCGCTTTTCAATCTTGCGGCCTCGCGGCCGTGGGACGAGATCGAGCTCGGCGATATCGCCGCTGAGGCCGGCGTCTCGCTTGCGACGTTGCGCAACCTGTTTCCGTCCAAGCTCGCCATTCTCGGCGGGCTGACCCGTATCGTCGACGATGCGGTGCTCGCCGGCCAGTCCGATGACCTCGCAGACGAATCCTACCGCGAGCGGATGTTCGACCTGGTCATGCGCCGCCTCGATGCTCTTGCCCCTTACAAGGCCGGCCTGCGGCGCGTGATGCCGGCGCTGCGGCGCGATCCCCTGGCACTCGCGGCTCTCAATCGCGGTGCGGTCAATTCCTGGCGCTACATGCTCGCCTCGGCGGGGATCCCGACGGAGGACGCGCTGGGAGGCGTGCGCGTGCAGGGCGCGGTGTTGCTGATGGCGCGTGTCGCGGACGCCTGGCTCGACGATGACGAACCGGAACTCTCCCGGACAATGGCGCGTCTCGATCGCGAACTGAAGACTGCGAGCTGGGTGATGTCGCGGGCCGAGGATATCCATCGGCTCACGGCTCCGTTGCGCGGACTCGCCCGTGCCTTCTGCGGAGCCCGTCCGCGGGTTCGCCGCCGGGAGCGTGGCGAGGATGGCCGCCGGGGCGAGGATAACGAGGATTTCGCTCCGGCCATCTAGCATCGCCGCGCGCCAGCAAAATGAGGCGAAAACGGGGCAGAATTAACAAGGCCTTAGTTGTTGCCCGGGGAGTGTGAAGAATCACACCTCGCGAGGCTTACTCGATGCCGTTTCTGAAGAAGCTTGCTGCCTTGTCCATCGGCCGTTCGTTCGGTCTCATCGCCATTCTCGCGGCCGTCCTCGCCATCGGTGGGGTGAGCTTCACGCTCGTCCAGGCCCGCAGCGAGATGATCGCCCTCAAGCGCGCCGAGATGAAGAACGCCGTCGAGGCGGCTGCATCGACGGTCAACAGCTATCTGGCGCGGGCTGATAAGGGTGAGCTGAAGGAAGCCGAGGCGAAGAAGATGGCGCTCGATGCCATTTCCGCAGCGCGCTTCGACAACGGAAACTACTATTTCGTCGTCAATTTCGACGGCATCAGCGTTCTGCATGCCAATAAGAAGATCGAGACGACGGACATGATGCCGTTGAAGGATGCGACCGGAAAGTTCTTCGTCAAGGAGATGGTCGAACTCGCCAAGGCAAAGGGCACCGGATTTCTCGACTATTTCTGGCTCAGGACCAGCGACAAGGAGCCTTCTCTCAAGATTTCCTATGTCGTCTCCGTGCCGAAATGGAACTGGGTCGTCGGTTCCGGGCTGCATGTCGACGATGTCGACGCGGCCTTCCGTGGCATGATGCTCGATGTGGCCAAGGTCCTGGTTCCGCTTGGCCTGCTCATGCTTGGTCTGGTCGTGTTCCTGAGCCGCCGCTCGTCGAGCATGCTGACCTCGCTTGCGGACACGATGAACGAACTTGCGACCGGCAATCTGCAAAACCCGATCGCGCATCAGGAGCGTGGCGACGAGATCGGCAGCATGGCGCGTGCTCTCGTCGTCTTCCGCGATGCGGCTCTGGCGAAGGAGGAGATCGAGGCCGACAAGCAACGCGTCGAGGCGCAGGCGAGCGCGCATCGCGACGCCGCCGACCTGGACCGTCGCCGCAACGAAACCGAGCGAGCCCAGAGTTCCGCCCAGCAGGAAACGGTTGTCCGTGCGCTCGGGGCGGGTCTTGAACATCTCGCCGAGGGGGACCTGACCTACCGGATCGCGGATGTCTTTGCCGCCGACTACGTCAAGCTCAAGGACGACTTCAATGGCGCGATCGCCCGGTTGCAGGAGACGATGCGCCAGATTGCGACCAACACCGAAAGCATGAAGGCAGGCTCGGGCGAGATCAGCCAGGCGGCCGATGACCTCGCCAGCCGGACCGAGCAGCAGGCCTCATCGGTGGAGGAGACGGCAACCGCGCTCGACGAACTCACCGCCACCGTACGGCAGACCGCCGAAAGTGCGCGCCTCGCAAGCCAGGCGACCACTCAGGTCAAGACGGAGGCTGAGCAGTCGACCCAGATCGTGCGCGACGCAGTGTCGGCCATGGGCGGCATCGAGAAGTCTGCGGACGAGATCTCGCAGATCGTGGGTGTCATCGACGAGATTGCCTTCCAGACCAATCTGCTGGCACTGAATGCCAGCGTCGAGGCGGCGCGCGCGGGCGATGCCGGCAAGGGCTTCGCCGTCGTCGCGTCCGAGGTTCGGGCACTGGCGCAGCGTTCTGCCGAAGCGGCCAAGGAGATCAAGGGACTGATCACCGCTTCGACCGTCGAGGTCGACAAGGGCGTCGCACTGGTCGGCCAGACCGGCAATGCCCTGCAGCGGATGGCTGGCGAGATCACCCGCGTCACCGCGCTGGTTGCCGAGATTGCGTCGGCAGCCCAGGAGCAGGCTGCTGGACTCCAGGAGGTCAACAGCGCCGTCAACGAGATGGACCAGGCGACGCAGCAGAATGCCGCCATGGCGGAAGAGTCGACGGCCGCGGCGCATGCGCTGTCGCAGGAGGCTGATCGCCTCGCGGCTCAGGTCGCGCGCTTCAGGCTTGGCGGAGACGTTGCCGGTTTGCAGGATATGGCACGCAAGATGGCGAGCGTCGTCCCGCCCGCTCCTCGCGCAGCGGCCCCGAGCCGCAAGCCTGCCCCTCACCACGGAGCGGCGCCTGCCCGCAAACTCGAGCCGAGCGCGCATGATCGCGCCTGGGAGGAATTTTGAGTACGACGTCCGAACCGCCGGAGACGATCAGCTTCGACGATTTCCTCAAGGTCGACATTCGTGTCGGCACCATCGTCGAGGCACTGCCTTATCCCGAGGCACGCAAGCCGGCCTTCAAACTGGTGATCGATTTTGGCGGCGAGATTGGTCTCAAGAAATCGTCGGCGCAGATCACCACGCACTATCGCTGCGAGGATCTTCCGGGCCGGCAGGTCCTCGCGGTGGTCAATTTCCCGCCGCGCCAGATCGGAAAATTCATGTCAGAGGTCCTGACGCTCGGCATGCCTGATGGTAACGGCGAGGTGGTGCTGATCGGGCCCAGCCTCGCTGTCCCTAATGGTGGCCGGCTCTTCTGACGAGGGCTCAGGCAGCGGAACGGTCTCGCTGCCACGTCCCGGTTTCCAGTGTGGTCGGCGCCGGTTCGGCTGYCGACCAGTTGAAGGGCAGTGCGCGCTTGCGCCGCCAGGCGCGTGCGATGCGAAAGCGCCAGAGCCGCTGCGAGCCGCTTAAGGTTCCGAGCTCCGGGCCGCTCCAGACGATCTCCGTTTCGCCCTGAAGCTGAATGATGTCGCCCATCGCGAAGTCGGGAATGAGCAGCGCGGCGCGCGGCTCCAGCAGCAGATTGCCGAGTGTGTTGAAGTAGCTGTTGCCGGTGAAATCCGGGATCGTCAGGACGTCGCCGTCGATCCGGACAAAGCCCGGCCGGCCGCCGCGATGCGAAATGTCGACACCGGCGGCCGATCCGCCCTGGGGCCCGGACGAACTGGCGATGAACAGGGTATCCACGGCTCCGATCACGGTCCGGGCAGCCGCGTCCAAACGGGTCAGTGGCTCCGCCACCTCCGGCGAGCGGGCAATCGCTGTCGRGACGCGGGTCTGGATGTATTTCGCACAGTTCCCGAAGCTCTGTGAAACCTCGACCGAGAGACTGTCGGCATCGCGGGCGGCAATGATGCCGTTGGCGCGGTTACGTCGCCTCGTCGTGAAGTCGAGGCCAAGCAGGCCGACGGGACGGTCCGTTTCCAGCGCTGCGGCCGCCGGATCGGCTGCCGAGGGCAGCGCGGCGATGCGCAAGCGGGTAGGTGCGGGGCTTTGCACGAAGCCGGCTTCTCCGCTCAGCACGGTTGCGATCGGCCAGCCATCGCGACCGAGCCCGCCGACGAAGAGATAGGGCAGGAGCGGGAAGAAGGTCCTGTGCTGATCCGGCATGAGGCTGCGGATGCCGGCTCCGCGCGAGAACTGGCCTGCGCGGGCCTGCGCTTCGCGTTCACCCGGATGGAAGGGGGACTCGTCCATGGCGCATCATCCCTTGGCCGGGAGCGGTGAGGGCGGGATCGGCTTGAAGAAGGGCAGAGCCTCGATCCGCGCGGTCCAGGCTCTCACTGCCGGGTAGGGCTCGAGCGAGATGCCGCCTTCCGGAGCGTGCGCCACATATGAATAGCAGGCAAGGTCGGCCAGCGTTGGCTGTTCCGCCGCCAGGAAGGCGCGCTCCGCCAGGTGACTTTCCATGAAGGTGAGCAGCCGCGAGGAAATCCGTTCGGCGCGGGCGGCATCGTCCTTCAGTCCAAACTGGGTGATCAACCGCGCGGTCGAGGGACCGTGCATGACCTCTCCGGCTGCGATCGAGAGCCAGCGCTGGACCTGGGCCGCGGCGAGTGGCTCGCTTGGCAGCCAGGCGCTGTCCGGAGCGTAGCGCTTCACCAGATAGACCATGATCGCGTTGCTGTCGGCCAGTACCAGCGCCCCATCCTGGAGCACCGGGATCTGGCCGAGCGGATTGAGCGCGAGAAAGGCTTCGCTCCTGCGTACATCAGCCGGAGCGGAAGCGAAGCGATAATCGAGTCCGAGAGCCAGCAGCAGCAGCTCGACGCGATGGCCGTGGCCAGAGAGCGGCGTGCTGTGAAGGGTGATGCCGGTTGGTGACATAGGGTGACCTCCAGAGGTGAGGTCACAGTCTGTTTGTTTCAGTTCCTGAGCGAAACACGCTATTCTTGAAAGTCAGAATTCCATAGATAGGAACATTGATTGGACCGTCTCGACGAATTGGCGATCTTCGTAGCCATCCTTGATACCGGCAGCCTCGCGGGGGCGGGCCGGCAGTTGCGCCGTTCGCGCCCGGCGGTCACGCGGGCTCTTGCCGGGCTCGAGGAACGCGTCGGCGCACGCTTGATTGCCCGTACTACGCGCCAACTCACTCCGACGGATGCCGGGCGTGCGCTCGCGACCTCCGCGAGACGGATGCTGGCCGACTACGAGGCGTCGATGTCGGGTGTCTCCGCGGCCCCGGTTCGTGGCCTGCTGCGCGTCACTGCCCCGTTGGCCTTCGGCCGGCGCCATGTCACGCCCTTGGTGACGGAGTTCCTGGACCTGCATCCCGAGGTACAGGTCGAGCTCGTTCTGGCCGACCGCAATCTCGACATGATCGATGAAGGGCTCGACGTCGCAATCCGGATCGGTCCATTGCCGGATTCGCGGCTGGTCATACGCAAAGTCGGCGAGGTCAGACGCCTCCTGGTCGCGGCTCCATCCTATCTCGCAAGCCGTGGCATGCCGTCGCGCCCCTCGGACCTGCTGCAGCATGACACCATTGCCAGCGTGGCAGCAGGGCAGGGCATGCTCTGGCGTTTTGGCGGATCGGCGCGCGGGTCGAGCGTTGCCGTCGCGCCCCGGTTCATCGTCAACGAGATTGAATCGGGCCTGATTGCKGCCCGCGCCGGTCGCGGGCTGGCACGGCCGCTGTCCTACCAGGTGGCAGACGACATTGCCGCGGGAACACTGGTGCGGCTGCTGCGCGATTTCGAGCCGGCACCGCTGCCTGTGCACCTCGTTGTTCCGAGCGGGCAGCATCTGGCAGCGAAGGTAAGGGCCTTCCTTGATCAGGCGGCCGCGTATTTCCAGCGCCTCGGCGCGATCCGGCCCGAAGGCGTGTCGTGAGGTCCAGCGTAGCCCGCGATGGCCGAGACGACAGCGCTCCCCCGCGAGTCAGCGGGGCGTGATGTCGCGCAGATCAGACCGGAAGTCGGACGGTGGCGCGCAGGCCGCCCAGCGGCGAGTCCGCCAGGATGATGTCGCCGCCATGGGCCCGGGCGATGTCTCGGGCGATGGCAAGACCGAGCCCCGTGCCGCCACTGTCGACATTGCGGGCCTCATCCAGCCGGAAGAACGGACGAAAAACATCCTCCCGCAAGCCGGCGGGGATGCCTGGGCCGTCATCGTCGATCATCACGATCAGATAGCGGGCGTCGTGGGTAGCACGAATGGCGATGCGATCGCCGAAGCGCGCTGCGTTGGAGACGAGATTCGTCAGCAGGCGGCGGATCGCGTCCGGTCGAATCACGACCAGCGGGTCGCCGACGACTTCGAGCTCGGTCTGATGGCCTTGCCGTTCGGCATTGACCTTCAGATCTTCCAGAAGGGCGCGGATATCGGTCTCGACCRCAGCCTCGCCGACGTCGCCGCGGGCGAAGGCGAGATAGTCCTCGAGCATACGGCTCATCTCGTCGACATCCTTCTCCAGCGCGTCGATCTCCGAGGAGCGTTCGAGAAGTGCGAGTGAAAGCTTGAAGCGAGTCAGGATCGTGCGCAGGTCGTGGCTGACGCCGTTGAGCATGGTCGTGCGCTCGCCGACCGAGCGTTCCACGCGGCGCTTCATTTCTATGAAGGCGTTGCCGGCACGCCGGACCTCGCGCGCGCCGCGCGGCCGGAAATCGGAGTCGCGTCCCTTGCCAAATGCCTCCGCAGCGTCGGCCAGGCGCAGGATCGGCCTGATCTGGTTACGCAGGAACAGCACGGCGATGGTCAGCAGGATCAGCGATGTGCCGATCATCCAGATCAGGAAGATATGGCTGTTCGAGGCATAGGCCTGACTGCGCCGCGTCAGTACCCGCATCACGTTCGGCCCGAGCTTCACCCTGATCTCGATCAGGCTGGAGCGGCCGACCGTATCGAGCCAGAAGGGCCGTGCGACCTGCTGGCTCAGTTCCGTCGAGAGCGCACTGTCGAGCAGCGAGAAGAACGGGCGGGGGCCCGGTGGCGGCAGATCGGCGTCCGGGATGATGTCGACATCCAGGCCGAGGCGCTCCAGTGCGATGCGACTGAGCACGCTTGCCTGCGCATCCTGCGGATAGCTCTCATAGACGTCAATCAGCGCCGCGATGTCGGCCGAGACGGCCGAGGACAGGCGTTGCGTCACCGTCTGCCAGTGCCGCTCCATGAAGACATAGGCGATGACCGACTGCAGCAGCACGACCGGCGCAATGACGATGACGAGGGCGCGCGGATAGAGGCCCTTCGGCATGTAGCGACCGATCATCCGCAGCGGCCGGCCGCCGAGCTTCAGCACGGGCCTGAGCATGCGTGCGAGCCCGACCCGCACATGTCCCATCGCGGCCCCGACCCGCCGAAGGCCGAGGCCGACGGCCTGAGCCAAGCGCATGCCACGCGCGCCGACTTGCATCGATTCAGCCCCGATCCGTGACCAGCCGGTAGCCGACACCCCGAACGGTCTGGAGATAGAGCGGGTCTGCCGGGTCGCGCTCGATCTTGCGGCGCAGCCGGTTGATCTGGACGTCGATGGTGCGGTCATTGGCCGCCGAGCCCTGCGCCGCGAGCTGTTCGCGCGGGACATGCTCACCCGCGCGCTCGGCCAGGGCCGTCAGGATCTCGCGCTCGCGCTCGGTGAGCCGGATCGTTTCCTCGCCATGGCGCAATTCGCCGCGGGCGAGACCATAGATGAAGGGGCCGAAGCGGACGAAATCAGGGTGGCTGCCCGATTGCGGGGCATCCACGACGATGGTTCGCTTGAGGATGTTGCCAAGCCTCAGGATGAGCTCGCGCGGCTCGAAAGGCTTGGTGAGATAGTCATCGACGCCGATTTCCAGCCCATTGATGCGGTCGGCGCTGTCGGCGCGCGCGGTCAGCATCAGGATCGGGGCGTTGGAACCTCCGCGGAAACGACGGGCAAAGTCGAAGCCGTTCTCGCCGGGCATCATGATGTCGAGCACGATGGCGTCGAAGACGAGATGGGCAAGGCGCGAATCGGCCTCGGCCGCATTGGCGGCCGTGGTGACACGGTAGCCGTGATCGCCGAGAAAGCGCGCCAGCAGGTCGCGCAGGCGGCGGTCGTCGTCGACCACGAGGATATGCGGGGCCTCGTCTGGGACCGGCTTCAGGGCCTTGGCTGCGGTCATCGGGCTTGGTCCTCTTCGTAGCCGGAGCGCGATCCCCGCCGCCGGGAGACCAGGATCCCCCGGTTTGGCGACGGTGCCATGTCCGGCTTGGATGCTCTTCGCCGCGCAGCTCACACCGGCGTAGCGAGAAAGCCCAGTACCTTCTTGCGTTCGGCGGGATCGATCAACCCCGCGAGATAGCGCGCCACCTGCTCGCCTGCCTCGGGGCCGACGGCGCTGAGCGCCGCATTGATCCGTTTGCCCTGGAGACGCGCCAGCCTCACGGCCAGCTCCTTGCCGGTATCCGTCGGATAGAGGTTGCGMTGGCGCTTGTCCTGCGTGCCCATGCGGGACTCGACGAAGCCGGTCTCGACAAGCTCCTTCAGCACGCGGTTAAGGCTCTGCTTGGTGATCTGCAGGATGTCGAGCAGTTCGGCGATCGTCAGGCCCGGGCGCCTCTGCACGAAATGCAGCACGCGGTGATGCGCCCGGCCGAAGTCGTAATCCGCCAGGATGCGGTCGGGGTCGCTGACGAAATCGCGATAGGCGAAGAAGAAGAGCTCGATCAGGTCGTAGGGTACGTCCTCGGCGGGCGCGGGCCGGGGCGCATCGGTCGATCGGACTTGCGTGTCAGTCACGAGGCGCTCCATATTTTACGTCAGCCATGTTGACATATCTCAGACGGAAGATTACCGGTCAAGCATCCGGGGCGACTGATTATGTCGCTTTCGGTTGCTGCAGCGCAGTAATTGTTCAGTGCTTGCGCGCCCTACGCCCTTGTGGCCCAGTTCGGCGCATGAAGACTCGCAGAGGAGTTGCCCCATGTCTGTCATTCCTTTCGACCAGCGCGACGGCGTGATCTGGTTCGACGGCAAGCTCGTGCCGTGGAAGGACGCCAAGGTGCACGTACTGACCCACGGGTTGCATTACGGCTCCTGTGTCTTCGAGGGCGAACGCTCCTATGACGGCGTCATCTACAAGTGCACCGAGCATTCGCAGCGCTTCCACAAGTCGGCCGAGATCATGGATTTCGCGATCCCCTATTCGGTCGCCGAGATCGACGCAGCCAAATATCTCTGCCTCAAGGAGAACGGCCTCAAGGATGCCTATCTCCGCCCGGTCGCCTGGCGCGGCTCGGAGATGATGGCTGTGTCCGGCATGAACAACAGCATCCATACCGCGATCGCGGTCTGGGAGTGGCCGAGCATGTTCGACATGGCCCAGAAACTGAAGGGCGTGCGTCTCGACGTTGCCGATTATCGCCGTCCCGACCCGGCCTGCGCGCCGGTCCATGCCAAGGCTGCCGGACTCTACATGATCTGCTCGCTCTCCAAGCACAAGGCGGAGCGGGCCGGCTATGCCGACGCGATGATGCTCGACTGGGAAGGCAATGTCGCCGAATGCACCGGCGCCAATATCTTCTTCATAAGGGATGGCGTGGTTCACACCCCGACCGCCGACAGGTTCCTGAATGGCATTACCCGCCAGTCCGTGATCGATCTGTGCCGGGCACGCGGTTTCGAAGTGGTCGAGCGGCGCATCCGCCCGGAGGAGCTCGAGGGCTTCTCGGAATGCTTTATCACCGGCTCGGCCGCCGAGGTGACGCTAGTCTCCGAAATCGGGCCCTACAAGTTCATCACCGGCAATATGGGCAAGGTGATCATGGAAGATTATTCCGCTGCGGTGAGGCCAGCCTCCAAGGCAGCGTGAGCGATCGAACAAAGGCCCGGTCGAGAGACCGGGCCTTTTGCTATTTGGCGAGCTTCACGTCGCTTCGATAGAGCGTCGGCCAGTCCTCCGGATCCACGCCGCGGCATTCCGGCATCTCGCTCAAGGCGGTCAGAACGAAGCCCGAGCCGGTCCAGGCATAGTTGCCGGCACTGCCGCAATCCCCGATGCCGCGCGCCTTGCCGAAGAAGCCGACCTGTCCGGTCGCTGGGTCGAAGCTGGCATTGATCAGGAGATTGTCGCTGTTGGCGCCGGGTTGAGGGAACATGACCTTCCTGGCCTTCGCGACATCACTGCCGGTCACGCTCCAGAAGCCGGTCGTGACATTGTAGGCGCCGCGCGAGCAGAGCAGGCCAACCAGCTTCGTGGAGGCGTCAAGCGACCAGACGCTGTCGGAATCCGAGTCCGCGTCGCCGCCGTCGTCGCAAAGGTCGGGGTCGTGTTGCTTGAGGTGCTTGCGCAGCGCAACCACCATGGCCTTCGTCGCCTTGGCGTCGGGCGCAGGAAACCCGGCAGTCGCCCGCGCGTCGATCACAGGCAGGGCCGGCGCCGCAGGCACGGTCGTGGCCGGGCCCTTGCGGATCAGTGCACTCGTGCCGCCAAGCCTGCCCTGCTGCTCGTCGATCCAGAGCATGGCGGCGACCGACCCCGCGAGCGAGATGTCGTAGGTCTTGCCGGCAAGCTTGGCCGTCAGCCGGGTCGCCTTTCGCGCTGCGGCGATGAGGGCCTCGGTATCGGCGTCGGACAGCAGAAGGGTTGCGCTGTCCTCACCGTCGCGACGGGCGGGCAGGCTCTTGCCTGCGGCGGGGAAGGGGGCGCCATCCAGAAGCAATTGTACGGAGAGCGGCGCCTTGAGCTGCTCGCCTCTGAGACGCAGGGAGAATGAGGCTGCACCGGCCGGTCCGGCCGAGCGCTCGAGCTTCAGGAAGCCGATATCGCTCGCTGCTTCCGCGGGCAGCGACAAGGCCGTGCAGCCCTTGAGATTGTCGCATCCGGCGATCCAGTCACGGAAGGTCTTGATGCCGGTTTCGGCGGCTTGGGCGTGGCCCAGGCCGAGCAGAGTGGCTACGCCGACTGCGGAGATCAGCGGGCTCTTCTGTTGGCCAGACATTCATTCAGTTCCAGCGTGCTGCGGCGGTATCATCGTCGGCCTTGGCTTCGACCCATCCGCCGATGGTGCCGTCGCTCAGGTGCTCGCGCTTCCAGAAKGGAGCCCGGGTCTTGAGATAGTCCATCAGGAATTCGGCTGCCTCGAAGGCGGCGCGGCGATGGCGTGATGCGGCGACCACCAGCACGATCTGTCCGCCCGGCCTGATCAGCCCGTAACGATGGATGGCGACCAGACCATTGAGCGGCCAGCGCTCGACTGCCTCCGCTGCCACGCGCCCGATCTCGGCCTCGGCCATGCCGGGATAATGCTCGAGCTCGAGCGCTGCCAGTTGGCCACCTTCATCGCGACAAAGCCCGGCGAAGGTGACGACGGCGCCGATATCGGTCCGGTCGCGGGTCAGCGCCGCGACCTCGGCGTTGAGGTCGAAATCCTCGCGCTGGATGCGGACGACCGGAGTCATGGCGTGGGCCCGGCTTGCCTCAGCCGCCCGTCATCGGCGGGAAGAAGGCGATCTCCCTGGCGCCTGCGAGGGAGGCTTCCGGCTTGACATGGACATGGTCGATGGCGGCGCGCACGATCGCGGCATTCTCGAAGGCCATCTCGTAGCCTTCGTCGCGCCCTCTCAGCCAATCCACCAAGTCAGCCACGGTCCGTGCCTCGTGGGGCACCTCCACGGTTTCTTCCGCAACGCCGATGCGTTCGCGGACCCAGGCGAAATAGACGAGCTTCAGGGTTCGCGTCTCGGCCAGACTGTCGATCATGATGCGCGCTCATCCTCATCCACCAGATGGCGGATTCCGGAGTTAAGATAATCCCACCCGGTATAGATGGTCAGGATTGCCGCCAGCCACAGCATGACGATGCCGATCTGCGTATTATACGGCAGAACCTTGTCGCCGGCGGGGCCGGCAACGAGGAAGCCGAGCGCCAGGAGTTGCGCCGTAGTCTTCCATTTCGCCACCTTGCTGACGGGAACGCTGACCTGCAGCTCGGCCAGGAACTCGCGCAAGCCCGATACCAGGATCTCGCGGCAGAGGATGACGATGGCCGCCCAGAGCGACCAGCCATAGATCGTGCCGTCTGCGACAAGCATCAGCAGCAGGGCACAGACCAGAAGCTTGTCGGCGATCGGATCGAGCATCCGGCCGATCGCCGAATGCTGGCTCCACGCCCGGGCGATCCACCCGTCGAGATAATCCGTCACAGCCGCCGCGACATAGATCGCCAACGCGATCCAGCGCATCCAGTCGTCGCGCGGCCAGAATAGCAGCGCCACCAGCGCCGGAATCGCTGCGATCCGGCCGTAGGTCAGCAAATTTGGCAGGGACCAAGGGCCCCGCCGCCTGATGGCATCTGGAAGAATCGTCACGGGAAACACCAAAGCAGCGCGCTTGTGACAGCGTCAACACGCAATCCCGCGAGGCGTGTACGAGCCCTACGCATCGTGAAAGAAATCGTGCACCGCCTTGGCGGTGGCGGCATTGACGCCGGGCGTGCGCATCAGGTCGTCGAGCTTGGCGCGCTGGATCGCCTTGACCGTGCCGAAATGCAGCAGAAGCGCCCGCTTTCGCGAAGGGCCAATGCCCGCAATCTCGTCGAGCGGGTTCTTGGTGATGTCGCGCTTGCGTCTGGCGCGATGCGTGCCGATGGCGAAACGATGCGCCTCGTCGCGCAGGCGCTGGATGAAATAGAGGCCGGGGTCGCGCGGTGGCAGCTTGAACGGCTCCTTGCCGGCCATGAAGAACGTCTCGCGCATGGCGTTGCGGTCGGCGCCCTTGGCAATGGCCACAAGTGGAATATCGGTGACACCACATTCGGCCATGATCAGGCGCGCGGCCTCGAACTGGCCCTTGCCACCATCGACGATGACGAGATCGGGGCGCGAGGGAAAGGCGGTTTCGTCCTGAGCCTCGGGGGGCGGGGCAGGAGATTCGGCCACTGCGAGATCGACGGCGTCGCCGCCCTCCGCTGCCACGCTCTCCTTCGCCAATCGCGAGAACCGCCGCTTCAGCACCTCCCGCATCATGCCGAAATCGTCGCCGGCAATGGTGTCGGAGGAGATGTTGAAGGTGCGGTAATGGCTCTTCATGAAACCGTCCGGGCCGGCGACGATCATGCCGCCGACCGCATTCGTCCCCATGATGTGGGAGTTGTCGTAGACTTCGACGCGGCGCGGCGGCCTTGGCAGCCCGAAGGCTTCGCCGAGCGCGACAAGCAGACTCTGCTGCCCGGCATTGTCGGCGAGCTTGCGGGAGAGTGCCTCATGCGAGTTCTTCCGGGCGTGGGCGACGAGATCGAATTTCTCGCCACGCTTGGGCGCCGCGATCTCGACCTTGCGGCCGGCGCGAGCCGAGAGCGCTTCGCCGATCAGTTCGATCTCCTCGACCTCATGCGAGAGCAGCACGAGGCGTGGCGGCGGCTTGTCGTCGTAAAACTGGGTGACGACGGAGGCCAGGACTTCGGCGGGCGTGAGGCTTTTGTCGGCGCGAGGGAAGAGCGCCCGATTGCCCCAGTTCTGGTGGTTGCGGAAGAAGAAGATCTCGACGCAGAAATGCCCGGCCTGCTCATCGATGGCGAACACATCCGCCTCCTCGACGCCCTGGGTGTTGATGTCCTGGCCGGCCTGGACCGCAGAGAGCGCCGCCAGCCGGTCGCGGTAGCGCGCCGCCTGCTCGAACTCGAGAGCCTCCGCTGCCGCCTGCATCCGCTCCGACAGCGTCCGCTTCACGGTCGAGGAGCGGCCTGACAGGAAATCGCGCGCCTGATCAGCCAGTGCCTGGTAATCGGCATGCGAGATTTCGCCCGTGCAAGGCGCGGCACAGCGCTTGATCTGGAAGAGCAGGCAGGGCCGCGTGCGGTTCTCGTAATAGCTGTCGGAGCAGGAGCGCAGCAGGAACGCCTTCTGCAGTGCGTCGATGGTGCGCTTCACCGCCTGGACCGATGCGAACGGCCCAAAATAATCGCCCTTGCGTTGGCGCGAGCCGCGATGCTTGGCGATCTGCGGGGCAGGGTGGTCGCCCGTCAGCAGGATATAGGGAAAGGATTTGTCGTCGCGAAGCAGGACATTGTAGCGCGGCCTGAGCTGCTTGATCAGGTTGGATTCGAGCAGCAGCGCCTCGGTTTCCGTCCCCGTGGTGACGAATTCCATGTTCGCCGTCTCGGAGATCATCCGGGCGACGGCGTTGGTATGGGCAAGCCCGCGCGCATAGGCCGTGACGCGATTCTTCAGGCTCTTGGCCTTGCCGACATAGAGCACCTCGCCGGCCCGATCGAACATACGGTAGACGCCGGGCTTGTTCGGCAGGTGCTTGGCGAAGCCGGCGATGACCTCGATGCCGTGCTTCAGTTCGGAGGGCGCGGTCTCGCCGGCATCGACGGTTGCGTCGGGGAGCGGGAGGCCATCCTCCTCGTCCTCGATCTCGTCTTCCGGCAAGTCGTCGGTGCGCTGGCGATTCATGAGCCCGATGTAAGATGCCCGAGGCGTTTCGTCATGTCAGGAGCGTGCGCCGCCCTGTGGCAAAATGCACGGGTGAGGTGGTGCTCCCGGAGCAACGTTGCTCCCATATGAATTGACCAATCCAAACGACGCGCTCGAGGGAGGACGGAACCCCATGCCCCAACAGGATAATCTCAGGATCGTTCTGGCCGCTCGCCCGGTCGGCCGGCCCCGCCCCAGCGATTTCAGGCTCGAGCACGCTGCGGTTCCGGAGGCTTCCGACGGCCAGGTGGTTCTGCGCATCCTCTATCTCTCGCTCGACCCCTATATGCGKGGGCGCATGAGCGATGAGAAATCCTATTCCGCTCCGGTGGCGATCGGTCAGGTGATGGAAGGCGGCACAGTTGCGGAGGTTCTGGAGAGCCGCCACCCCGACTTCAGGCCAGGCGATATCGTGCTTTCGCATTCCGGCTGGCAGTCCTACGCGGTGGCCGACGGGGGCCATCTGCGCAAGATCGATCCGGCCGCCGCGCCAATCACGACCGCGCTGGGCGTGCTCGGGATGCCAGGCTTCACCGCTTATGCCGGCCTGTTGACGATCGGCCAACCCAAGGCGGGGGAGACCGTGGTCGTGGCAGCCGCCAGCGGGCCTGTGGGATCGGCCGTGGGGCAGATCGCGCGGATCAAGGGCGCGCGCGCCGTCGGGGTCGCGGGTGGCGAGACGAAATGCGCCTTCATCCGCGAGACCTTCGGATTCGATGCCGTCGTCGATCACAGCGCTCCCGATTTCGCCGACCAACTGGCGGCGGCCTGTCCGAATGGCATCGACGTCTATTTTGAGAATGTCGGCGGCAAGGTCTGGGACGCGGTGTTTCCGCTGCTGAACGGCTTTGCCCGGATTCCGGTCTGCGGGCTGATTGCGCAGTATAACAG
>NZ_JBFTLD010000091.1:0-22078 GCF_056396265.1 Allobosea sp. 05T422_2
GTTCGACCTCGAGGCGCGCGTCGACGGCCGCGTCCTGAAGGCGAGKGCCCAGCAAAAGGCCGCCGCGCGCGAGACCTACGAGGACGCCATCGAGCGCGGCAAGGCCGCGGTGCTCCATGAAGAGCTGCTGCGCGGCATCCACATGCTGTCGGTCGCCAATCTGCGGCCGGGCGGTGAGATCGAGGTGGTCTCGACCTGGGCGACGACGCTGACCTGCATCGAGGGCGAGGGACGTCTGCGCATTCCGATGACGGTCGGTGATGTCTATGGCCAGTCCGGCCTGCCGGATTCCGACGAACTAGGTCTGGGTGGAGCAAAGCAGGAGGTCGAACTCGCGGTCCGCTGCGCCGATGGAGCTGTCGCACTGGTCGGCGGCGCGCTGGCCGAGGGGCGCGCGACGGTGGCGAACAACGCACCGGTTGACCTCGTGGTAACCGCCTGGACGCCGCGAGACCTCAGGGGGCAGGCTGCGACGGGGCGCACCGTATCGCTGCGCGTCGAGCCGCTGCCGGCAGCGGACGGACCGATCGATGCGGCGATCCTGGTCGACCATTCCGGGTCGATGGCGGGGATCGTCGGTCCAGGCGGCCTGACCCAGCACGAAGCGGCGCGGCGCGGCATCATTACGATCTCCGACCGGATATCCGACAAGGACCGGATCGTGCTGTTCGAGTTCGATGACGATCTCACGCGGGTGACGCTCCCGTCCGATCCGGCAGCCGACGGAGGCGCCGCAACGGAAACGGCAGCAGGAGACCGGCTTCGCGCATTGGCCGGGCGCCTGAGCGAACCTCGGGGCGGGACCGAGATTGGGGGCGCGCTCAGCGGCGTGATCGCGCAGTCGACGGTCCGCGATATCCTGCTGATCACCGATGGCCAGAGCCATGCGCTCGACGTCCATGAACTGGCGCGGTCCGGCCGCTGGATCACTGTCGTGCTGGTCGGTCAAGGCAGCCTCGAGGCCAGGGTCGGCCATCTTGCCGCGCTGACCGGCGGCGAGATCTTCATCGCTTCGGGCGCCGATCTGACTGGCGTGCTGACGGCCGCACTGTCGGCGCTCCGTCGGCGCGCTGAGCTTCCTGCGCGCGTCACTGACAAGCTCGAGCGGCTGACGGCGGTCCGCGGCGGCGCCCGGCTGACGGCGGAATGGCAGGGTCGGGGAGGGGCTTCCGGGGGCGACGACGCCATCGAGCGCGCCGTCTTCGCGCTAGCGGCGGCCCTGGCCTTGCCCGGCCTCGATGAGAAGGGGGCTGCCGCACTTGCCGAGGAAGCCGGACTCGTCAGCMATCTGACGAGTCTCGTCCTGGTCGATGAGGCCGCCGCCGCACAGGATCGCCTTCCCGTCACGCGCAAGATCGGCCTTCCGCCGCCAGGAGTCAGCGTCTCGCGCCCTGCGAGATTGTGTTCGTTCAGCGACTCTTCGACCGGCGCCTCCCCGCTGGCTCGTGTGAAATCGGCGCCGCCGCCGATGAGCCGGAGGACGCACGCGATTGATTGGAGCACGCAGGCGAGACGACTTGCCCTGGGCGATCTCAGCGAACTCGACGCGGATCTGGCCCGACGGATTATCGAGGCGGCGAAACTGCCCGGCGTCGTCACCGAGGCGCAGCGCCGCCATCTCGATCCGGTGTTGCTGGTGATCGCAATTCTCGCCCTGGCCGAGAAGGCGGACCGCGCGGCAGAGCGAGTGGCGAAGGCCATCTGCAAGGGCAGCCTGACAGCGGACCCCGAAGTGGTGCGCCTTWTACTCGTACACGTCCGGGAACCGAAACGGCAGCTCAGCCTTCTGCAGAGCCTCTTTAAGAAAGAGTTTTAGCGGGCGCGTCCGTCGAACTTCAAATTGGCGGCCGGCAACAAGATAGCTGGCCGCCTCTCATACCCGGTAAGCGAGCCGAAAGGCCTTCGGGTGGACTTTGCCGCTCCGCAGCCTCGTACCGTCCACAGAACCCGCTTCCGTTCGAAGCTGGAAAATTCCAGTTTAGCGGCACGGGCTGCGGACGGAGTTTTCGGCATAAGGAACTCGAAATTCACTTAAGGCGCAGATCGCTTTCATCCTGCACCAAGCCAAGGGATGGACGCCGGCTCTCGAGGCGCCGCAAGGCAAGCTTTTGTCTGAAAATGACAAGACCGCTACGAAACGGGGATGCTAGGGCTCCTGCGCTGTCTCGCAGCCCAAAGCGCAATGTCGAACGTCGATGCTGCGGACAGAAACTTGGTGTCGCGCGGATGGAGACGGACCTTTTGACGCTGAGTCATTTGACGTAGCCAAACTCTCAATCGGGCCGCTATCGAGMGCAGTCGATAGCGAGGCCTGCGGGACGTGTTGTGCAATTTTCATCGTTGAAGAATCCGGTTGATGTTGCTCGCGCTGAAGCGGCCTTTGAGGCTGCCTGGGACCAGATCGAATGTACTTGCGCAGATGCTCGAGATTCAAGGCTGCCGGAGAGCGGAGTGCTAGCGGAGAACGACCGCGATTGGAACAACACGCAGATCACGCTGGAAATCAGGCCCCACCCCGCCCTTTTGGGAACGCAGGCCAAGGTCATCGCGCTCGATTACGGAATGCGTGGGCGCAAGGCGAAGATCAAGGTCCGTCCTGCGCTGCTATACTACGCGGCCAGGCGTCTCGGGCTTGATACTGATCCAAGTGCAAGGAAGCCGGAGGCTCAGCAGATCGAGCGCGCAAGGGGATCGGAACAATTTGCCTCGAGCGCAGACCTGCAGGTGAAGTTAGCACGAGACATTGTTCAGTAAGGAATTCTGCAGCCATGAATATTGCTTGGAAAGCTCCACTGGATGCAGACTGGGATGCAGATCAGCTCCAAGTGATCGAGGCGGGTACGGATGCCCGGCTTATCGTCGAGGCGGGCCCCGGAACCGGAAAGACGGCCGTCGCTTGCGCGCGCCTTGCCTACCTGATCAATGAGGAAGATATCGAACCCAGCAATACTTGGATGATCAGCTTCACGAGGACCGCAGTAGCGGAAATCCGTGCACGGCTGCATTCTTACGTGGGCGATGCATCCTTTGCGATTCGGATCGCGACCATCGACTCGCATGCGTGGTCCATCCATTCTGGGCATGATCCGAATGCTAGGCTGACCCGATCGTACGAGGAGAACATCGCCCGAGTCATCGAACTGTTGAAGACTGACGAGGACGTGGCAGACGAACTGTCGCAAATCGAGCACGTCGTTATTGACGAGGCGCAGGACCTCGTCGGGCAGCGAGCGGACCTGATCGATGCTCTGGTGGAACGGCTGCCTTCCGACTGCGGGGTCACGGTCTTCGCCGACGAGGCCCAGGCAATCTATGGCTTCACCGATGACAGCATTGGACGCCACAACGGGGCAATTTCCAAGCCCGGCAAGCCGCTGCTCGACCGTTTGCGGGCCGCGAAAGCACCGGGCTTCGCCACGATGGTCCTGACGGAGATCTATCGCACGACCTCCCCCGGGCTTCGCAAGATCTTCTCTGAACTGCGGAAAGATGTCCTCGATAAACAGAACCACCGTGACGGATTGCACGCCGAGACAGCGGAAAGAATCCGAGAGCTGGCGGACAAGCGAGGTCTGAAGTGGACCCAGATGAAGGTCGCCGACTTCGCCAGCGACGATCTTCTGCTCTTCAGAAATCGTGTCGAAGTGCTCATGGCTTCGCAGTTCTGTGATCTTCCACATCGGCTGCGCCTGTCAGGATATGGCGTAACGTTACCGGCATGGCTGGCGATCTGTTTCTCGGATTTCGTCGAGCCGTTCCTCGCCGAGCGGCGCTTTCTTGACCTTTGGGCAGCGCGCATCGAGAACAAGGTGGCGCCTCAGTACGGGCCGGGCGAAGCCTGGCAGCACCTCATGCGCGTTGCAGGGCGGAAGGATGGCTCCATCGACATGCAGAGGCTGAGACGGCGGCTGGGCCAGACCCGGCCCCCGGTCGAGCTGACTCTCCCTGAGTACGGCCTTCACGGACCGATCGTGGGGACGATTCACGCGAGCAAGGGTCGAGAGGCGAGAAACGTCGTTCTGCTGCTGCCGAACGGTCCGGAATTCGAGAGCATCGAGAATGAGACAGAAGAGGCGCGAGTGCTTTTTGTCGGCGCCACGCGCGCGCGCGCATCACTCAGTGTCGGGGAGAGCAACGCCTTCAGAGCGTCAACGTTAGCATCGGGGCGGGTTCATCGCTCAGCGAGAAACGGTAAATCGACGATGGTCGAGATCGGTCGTGACGGCGACATCACCGCGCGCGGTCTTGTTGGTCGCAGCGAATTCAGCGCAGCCGATGCCTCGGCAGGGCAAGCTTTTCTCACGAAGGTCGCGGATGTTGTCACCACGTACAAACTGGAAACCGATCCCGACCTGGATTGGCGCTACAGGATCCACGCCGGTAGCGAGGGCCCCTGTGTTGGTGCCCTGTCGCGCAACCTCACCTATGACCTATGGGAGATACTTTCGAACAGAGGACAGAAGCAAAGCCACAAGCCACCGAGCTACGTGAATCATGTGAGAGGTCAGGGCTGTGCTACGATGGTTCTGGCCCCGGACGACAGTGATCTTGAGACCCTGAATGAGCCTTGGGCTTCCTCCGGTTTCGTCCTGACGCCGAGAATTGCGGCGTTTCCACCGTTTTTCTTTTTTGGCCGAAGATAACAGTCATCCAAGGAGACTAACGAGGATTTCGCGTGGCCCCTGGACATCCACGGCTGAAGCGTTCGATCGAGACCAAATGTCGAATGCGGGTGCAACTACTGAAGCATGCCATCTGCTTACGGGCTGGGATGCGGAGCAGTTGCGCGAGATCACAGCGGATAGGGATGCTCGGCTGATCGTCGAAGCAGGAACTGGTACGGGCAAGACGGCCGTCGCATACGCTCGTCTTGCACACCTAATAGCAGAAGAATTCATCGAGCCAAGCAACATCTTAATGATCAGCTTCACGAGAGCAGCTGAGGGAAATCTGCAGGGACAATCCAGTCCCTCCGCCCACGACCAAATGCCGCCGCTGCGGGGGCCGCGGCGCCGTGCCTGCAAGCAGGCCGGTCGATCAGGACCAAATACCCCATCTCTTCCGAGAAGCGGCTGCGTTTCATTGTCCGGGTCCTCTTGCGGAGCCAGAACGAACTTCAAACTGGATTAGGAACCCCGCCTCACGGGGGCAAACTTGCGCGCGCCGTTTGACAGATTGTCTCTGAACCGGGGAAGCGGTCGAGCACACGGAAGCCGATTTGCCAGTCGCCATACCAGCTCTCGATCCTGCGTAGGCATTCCGGTGCGGTAACGGGGTCCAATTTCATCTCAACCTGATGACTGAAGCCTGGCATCACGCTCTACCGCTATCGCAAGATCGCGGAACTGCTGCGATCGACGGCTGGCTGGGTCGTCTACGAGCGRGTCGAGCGCATTTGGCGACACGAGGGGCTGAAGGCTCCTGCCCGGAAACCCTAACGAGGTCAGCATTAGATTAGAATCAGGCCACCGAATGGGGCGGCCCAGACGGCTCGTGCGGTGAATAGTCAAGTTATTCTCCGCAGGGAATGCGGATAGTAATGCGAGAAGTGCACGCCTATTATGATGAATAAACTTTAATCATAAAGGATTTTTACTAGAACCTATCGTTTTAATAGCAGTAAAGCGACGTATTAATACTGATTGAGGCGTCAGTTATATCTCGAAAATCGATAATCGGCTCGCGTGTTCGTCCATTGTCATTTTTGCAGAATTTGCAATAACTTATATCCTGTTGACATCTGGTATAAACAACGATACGATGTTGAAATTATACACAATATCTTTATATATTGACGCGTTATTTGATGCCATTATTTTCGAAATTTGTTTTTATTTGTGTCTTGCCAAGTTTTCTGATGGCAACGACTGATCCAATATTGTTCTTGTAAATAAGAAATCAGCGTACGTCGTTCTGAAAGAGAGGCTCGATATGTAAATTCATATCGGCAGCCTACAGGATTGGTATGGGATGCTGCCAAATGACAGATACCCCAGCTCCAAATGTAGATAGCGCCAAGCTCCGGGCCGCTGTGATCAACGCCTTTGTCGGCGCTCAGAGACCACCGGTCACAGAGATGCTTTGCCCTGAGTGCGAGGTCGTCTCGCCGTCTGGCGGCCCCAGTCAGGAGGTAGTCCTTCTGGATAAATGCTTGATCCGGTTCAAGTGGGAGGAGGTTCGTCTAACCAATTTCTCTACCGACGAAGCTTTCCTATCCGAGGCTGAATTAGCGCGATCTGCCTTCGAGGCGCTTAGCGAGCGAGGCATCGCATATTACGCGCCGGCCGCACTGTTGATCGCATTGGAGACCGGGCAGCCTGCAACCCCTCTGCTCGGCTTCCTGATAGATCAGCTAGACCCCGACTGGGTGGGGGAGGACAAGGTTCTAAATGCGTTCGGGCATTGGAACACGGCTCAGGTTGATGTGCTCCTCGAATTCCTGAGTTGGGCCTTCAACGAATTCGAGGCTGTCACCTACGATGCGCAATACGACGCAGTCATCGACTATTGGCGGACACGCCGGGAAGAGCTCATTCGGGAAACGGCCGAGCAGTGTAGCGCTGACGAAGGCCCGCCTTTGTGCGATGATCTCGATCGGCGGCGAGATGTAACCGGTCGCTTTAAGGCCTGGGTGCCGAAGCACCGCAGAGACTATAATTTCAGTGATTTGGTGCCGTACTACGGCACGGACCTCGTTGGCACCTTAGTCGATGCTTGGCCCACCATATTCGGCCACGAGTGTAAGCAATCCTCGGCGCAGCGGTTCCTTGTCCTCAAGCGCGCACTATTCGTTGTGGCGGCCATGGGCGAAAGCGTCCCGCAAAGCGCGGCCGGTCAAGTCTATCGCCATCTCCGTKACCGTTCGCACGAGCCATTGAGCGCTGCGCTATTTCGTGACGCCCTCGAGTCGCTCATACCGAGGGTGGAGGATCTCTCGGACCAGTCCGTCATCAAGTCAGTAAAGCAGGAAGCGCGCCTCGCTTTTGTTTCCTGTTTGAATGGCGTGCTTCGCAGACTAGCCCGCCATCGGCTACTTCCTTCGATTGAACCGTTGACCCTCCGACTGGCGAGGCCGCGGTTCAAACAGACCGCGCCGTGCCTCGCCGAACTGACCCCCTCCGGGCGTACGAACGTACCAGTGGCGCCGGGTGCCGACGTTTCTCTGGATGCGCATGTAGCGGCGATGCTCGATCTGAACGTCGTGCGCCTCGCTGCTCTGCGTGCCTGCCTGGAGCGCGAGTTCACTGCGGAATATGAAGCATTCAAGCGAGGGAAAGAATGGCTCGCGCGGACCGACCTCCCGGATGCGGATGCAGTCGACAACGCCCTGACGCTGCTGAGGCAGAATAAAATACACGGCGAGCGAGGACGTGTTGGACGCAGTCACGTTGAGTGGTTGGCAATTCGTTTGAAGAAACAGCTCCGGCTTGACAGCGATGATGAGCTTAAAGCGGTCACCGTGCGCCTATTGCACAAACGCCTCGGGGGCACCTGGCGCACCTCGGAGATGCCCAATCCTTATCGCTTGCTCCAATATTACTTTGGCAGCACCGAAATCGTCAGGCACTTGGGCGCTTCGGCCCGTGCCACTACCGCGGCGTTCGGACTGCTCCTCATAGACACCGCATTCAACGTCGCGCCCCTGAGTGACTTGCCGGCCGACCCTTTCGTCAGCAGGGCGCRCCACGGTAAGAGGCGCATAGCCACGATCACTGCGCGCAAGATGCGGGCGAAAGGCAAGCGCGTTGAGGGCACACTCCTCAGCGACGGGTTAATTGACGGGGAGGAATCGGAACTCCCAATCCGCGAAGGCGAAGGTCGTCTCTCTGGCACTGAGATTATTTCTCGCTACCTAGAGATGACTGAGCCGCTGCGCGCGCGGGCGCGCATGCAGGGGCTTCCCAAAGTGGCCGAGAAATTCTGGGTATTGAGCGGCGGTCGCTCCGTGAATGACGGTACGATCACCAATGAACTCGGGACAATTGCTACGAACTGGTGGCCGGAGTTCTTGAAACGCAACGCTGGCGATCCTGTCATCGGTGGGCTGCCGATCGCCCGGCAGAACATCCGAGTGACGGTGTTACAGATCAGGGCCGCGCGAAACGGTTTCGGCCATGCAATCGCGCAGGCCATCGCCGAACACGCGCAAGATTCAACTACTATGAGCTATCTAGGTGCTGGCTGGTTCAGGGCTCAACTGGCAAAGCAGATACGTGCGTTCCAGCACCTGTTTGAAGMCGCATTGGCAAAGGGACTAGAGCACGCCGCCGCGCTGCTCGGTATCGAGGACAAGGAGTTTGCCCGTCGGGTAGCCACAGCGGAAGACTCCGGCCTGGACTTTGGTTGTCCGCTGCATCTCGATGCCGAGACGGCTTCTCCTGCCCCGGGACCGACTTGCAATCCCGCTGAGCCCTGTGATGCATGTCCCATACGCCGCTTTGTTCCGAACGACGAGACCTTTCGTCTTCTTTCCCTCGCCCACCTGGCCCTGAAGCGAGCTGAACCCGTCTTCATTGTTCAGAACCCAGAGCGCTGGTTGACAGTGTGGCTCCGTTGGCGCGCGCTCACGGAGGCCTATGTGCGCAAGATTCTGCGCAGCCCACACAAGCGCCAGTTCGAGAAAGTTGCCAAGGCCGTGGATGCGGAGGTTCAGCGGGGAGATGTGACCCTTCCGATCATTGCCTGAGACGCCCCAAACATCGTCCTCGTAAATCCAAGGCGAGCGATCATGATCACCAGCAACTCGTTAGCGGAAACCGCAGCCCGTCCACTTCGCTTTCCAGATGTCGGTACTATACCGCGCGAGGAGCACGACCGGGTCTTAAGTGCATTAGTTCGGCCTCCCATACTGATTGGCGATGGCAGCCTGCTCGACGATGTGTGGCCACTTCGCCCAGACGGACCCCGCGGTCGTCGCTCCCCGCGTAAAATTGATTTCCGGGTACCGATCGCACCTGGGCCAATCCTACTGACTGATCCGGTGAGCCTCAACGATCTCCTGACCGCAAAACTTTACGTTTATTACAGCATCTCGAATGGGCATGAAGGTTGGACGAATTCATCAGAGGTCCTAAAAGGGAACTGGACCTCCTTGCTTTACGTAATTCGTTGGCGCATTGCGCTGGGCTTGCCACGGATGGAGAACTTGACCCAGCCGTGGTTCGACCTCTTCGTTGAGCAGGTGAAGCAGGGAGGGCGCTGGCTACTACTTCCGCACGAGGAGCGTATCAGGCATTACCTCGCCGAGATACGAGACGGGCGTGACGTACTGCCCATCGTAGGCAGGTGGCGTCGTGTCCTAGCCGTCGACGAGGTCGCGCGTCGGCTCGGTGTTTCCGGGCGCCTCCAAATACCAATCTCGGCGTGGAGCCTGGTTCTTGACTATCTGGCATCGGTCGATCCCGTTGCCTACAGGAACACGATGCGGCTTCGGACAGCAGAGATGTCGGAAGAGCCGGACCAAAGCGGCGGAAATGGTCTTACCGTTCTAATGGTGAAAGGTATTCTTCAACCGTTCGAGCGGTTGTGGATTCTACGCAAGCGCCTAGCCCACGACCCCATCGCCTTTCGGGCTTTCGATCATCAGACGACTTGCCATAGCCTCGCCGAGGCGATCGCCTCGCAGGAATTGGAGCGGACGAAGCTGCCGCCTTCAACTCAGGTATGCTGGCTCTTTGACGCCTCCCTGCGCCTAGTCCTCACGTGCGAACCCCATTTGCGGCAAATGCAGGCGGTCGTCGTTGAGGCATTCCGCCTTTACCCGCGGGACGAGAAGGCGGGGTACACGGCGCGCCGAGCCGCCAGCAAGGGCCGCGACGCCTATTTCCGCCGACACCTTCCGCCATTGCTGCGCGCGCTGACGAAATCCATGGAGGGGAGCCTAACGCAAGACGCTCCACTCTTGCCGATCTATACTTGGCGACAAATGAGAATAGGCCTTCCAAAGGAGGGGATTGACGCTCGTGATCTAATCTTCGTTTTGTTGCCAGCTGCCTGTGCGGTGGTCATCGCAACGCTGACAGCTCGTCGCAAGAACGAGATAGTCGGCCTACGTGACGACTGCTTGATCTACGATGATTATGGCGACCCGTTCCTCACCGTTTGGATTCAGAAGACGCTTCGCAGTCTCGACAGGATCCCGGTGCCGATGTCCGTCGTCCGTGCCGTTGAGGTTCTGCTCCGACTTAGTGCTGATTCACGAGCGGAGCAAAACGAGCCATGGCTGTTCTCCTTTAAAGACCCAGGCCCGGGAACTGGGAACGTCGACTTTAAAATGGGTCAGGCTTTGAAGGCCCTAGCGGCTTTCGTGCGGGTCCCGCCATTACCCGATGGCTCGGAATGGGACTTCAAGCCTCATCAGTTCCGGGTGTTTTTTGGCACGACCTACTTTTGGCGATTTGACTATCCATCCCTCACGGCGCTGTCAGACTTCTATGAGCACTTCAACCCCAAAATGACCCATGTATATGTCACCCGCCAAGTGCAGGGGACTTTTCTTCGGCTCGTCGACGAGAAGGAGGCGGCACGCAGAAATCGGAAGACTCGGGCTAGCGCCGACGGGGACGAGGCTACAAGAGCCATTTTCCTTGCCCACGAGCGTGCCCGCGACTTCACAGCGTGTCGTGATTCCTTCGTACTCKAAATTGCGCGCGGTACCATTACTGGCGAGGAACCTCTGTCCGGCTGGGGCGGCGAGGCCTGGAATCGAGAGTTGGAGGCGCTGATAGAGAAGGCGGCAGCCGACATTCACCTGGTCCCGGCCAGCGGCAGTGTCACTACGTTGGACGCGATGCTGCGCGAATGGGCGAAAGGAAAGCACATCGATCCGCATCCGGCTGGACATGGGTTCTGCAAGTGTGGGTCCGATCGTTCGGACCTCGCGGCCGCTGCCTGCCTTGCCGTAAAACGGGAATGCGCGGGAGAGCACTTCGATACTGCTGTAGTCACGGGCCCGGACTACGCTTATGCGGCGGACGAGACTTGTTTGGGGTGCCCGCACAACATTCAGCGACGTAACGCGAACGAGCGCTACTGGTTGGAGCGGTTGGCCGAGGCGGAGCATGCCTCCCAAAAGGCTGCGACAAAACCGCAGCGTCAAATAGCGGAACGCCGAGCCGAGCGCATCAGGGAACACGTTCGGCGTTGCTTCGGTACGCGGAGGTCTCGCACATGAGAGGCGGGGCCGCTACTGGAGAGCTGAAAAGGCAGCGCTGCGACCCTCGGTCCGAAATGACCCGGGCCAAATTTGCCCGCAAGGTCGAGTTGCTCGAGGCCTGGGTGAGAGCAGGCGGCGCGCCACCCGGTCACGACTGGCCGCCCGGGGCGGTAGGTTTGCGGAAATGGAGCGATGAGACGCTGGGTATCGAGGCGTGGGCTGATCCCCATGTTGCCAAACCGGGAGGTCGCTATGCCGATCTTCGTACGCGCTTCGACGAGGCCATCGAAGCACTCGAAAAGCTTGGATTAGGCGGAAACAAAACCGCCATCCGGACACGCCTTCAAGAGGCGAAGTCGCTCAACAAGACTCTGGCGGCGCAGGTGCTTACAATGCGATGCCAACTACGTAAGCATGAAGCCAAACTAGCGCGGAAAGCTGAACTGCTGCGATTGGCGGCCGAGCGGGAGGCTGCGCTGACGTCTGAGTTGGCCAAGCTGCGGCCGCTCCGGCCCGTTGACAATTAGCCATGACCGCGCCCTCGAAAGGCGGCAAGTTTACGGTCTACCAAACAGGGGCGGATTTCGTCCTCGATGGTAAGCCTGCTCCCTGTCACCCCATGGTGCTTCACCCTCGCGGAGTAATCTTCCTTCCCCTTTCCGATTATCTTCACGAGCGCTCTGTGAACAAAAACATCGCCAACGGTAGTGTCTCGGATGAAGCATACATCCTTTGTTCTTGGCTAAACCACCTTTACGAACAGGGGGTGGGTTGGAATGACGCTGACGATGACCAGATTAAGTGCCACGCGCATGCAATGCTGAAACGTGGTGTAACAGACAGGCGAGTCCAGCGCTGCGCAGACGTGATCTTTCGGTTTTACTGGCTTGCGCAGAACCGTCTGGGGCTTGTCAAAAACCTTCTTGAGGACCCCGCGAGTGGAAAGGTTGGGCCGCAATACCCAATATCAGTCCACCTGGGGAGGCACGGCGTGCCGCAGGGTCGCTTCCAATTCACCACGTTAGAGGAGGGGCCGGGCCGCCCAACGCCTGAAGAGCCCGAGGTCGAGCGGATTCTCGATCAGCTGCTCGCCCGAGAAAATGTTGAACGAGCGACTTGCTTTTGGCTCTCGGCAAGCATGATGCACAGGGCGGGGCTACGCGAGCAAGGCGTTGCGGCCCTGACACTCAGCGCCATTGCAAAGGCATTGAAGGACGAAGGGATCCACGCAAACAAGCGCGCCTATAGTCTGCATGCGATAGCTCGAGAGCCTGACGTGCAAAACAGAATCCTTTCGGAACTCGGGAAACTCGGCCTGCGAGGGCGGCGCAAACTCTTCATCCGGGTCACGGAAAAGCGCCGCCGCACGCGAGATGTCGGTGTGCCTATCGAACTCTTCGAACATCTCTTGTTCTATATCTGGACGGCTCGAGCCGAACTTGTGGCCGGCATGTATGCCAAGCGCCGCAAATACAAGTCCTGCGACGCGCTCTTTCTCTCGCTTAAAACAGGGCGCGGACTTCGAAAGAAGAGTATCGGTAACCTCGTCAATTCAACATTCAAGAAACTAGATATACCTGGATCGGCACATCGGCTGCGGGCGGCTTTCGCGGAGAGTGTGGTGCGCGAATGCTACCTACGTGCTCGCGCAGCTCATGGTGCGGCGTGGGACCGCAATGCCGTCTTGCTCGAAGCGGCAGAGGCGCTTGGTCACAAGAGCACCAGAAGCCTGGTACACTATCTAAATCGCATCATGCGAGAGCTCGAACTGGTCGAGGGCGAGCCTGTCCTGGTGACCTCTCCTTCCGACGTTGAAGATGTGAGGGCAATGGTGAGCTTCATAAACAGCGGCAATATCCATTTTGCAAATGAGATGCGCGCACTGCTGGCGAAGCATGGCCATACATCACAGCGAGCTTCGATAGCCGCCCATTGAACCACTTCACCTGATGCTGAAGACGCAGGCGCGTCGAGCGGTCCCTGAAGCCGCATACGGTATGCGCGTGCAATGCCCCATTTTAGCTTGGTGCGGTCTACGCCGCCGCGGCCGCATACGCGCAGCAATAGGGCAAAATTTCATCCTCCTTTGGCAGATCGGCCGGCGCCAGATTGACCGTGATGCGCTTGGCCGGCAGCGCCAGTCCCGATGCGATCAGCGCGGCACGCACTCGCTCGCGGCTTTCCGCCACCGCCTTGTCCGGCAAGCCGACCAGAAGGAAGGCGACGCCGCCCGCTGTGACCTGGACCTGCACGTCGACGGCGCGCGCCTCGATGCCCTCGAACGCAACCGTCGCGACCCGCGTGACCATCCGCGCCTCCCTGTTCCCTTGGGGGAGGCTAGCGAATGCTCAGCTCACTGGCAAGAACATATCGGGAACTCAGGCCGGCGCCACGCTGGCCCGCCGCGCCCCCACCTGACGCAGCAGGACGGGGGCTGCGATGACGAGCCCCGCCAGGACACTGGCCGGGGTCGCCAGGATCATCGGCAGGGCGGCGATGCCGACGACAACGCGTTCCCACATTGCCAGCGGGGCCAGGAACCAGCCGGCGAAAGCGGCAGAGAGGAAGGTGATGCTGGCGATGCAGGCCGCGGTCGAGCCGATCAGCTCGGTCCAGGTGAAGCCCGGCGCCATGATCAGCATCGAGGGAGAAAACACGAAGACGAAGGGTACCAGCACCTTGCCGAGCGCCAGCCGGAAGGCGGTGTTGCCGGTCTTGAACGGATCGGCGCCGGCCATGCTCGCTCCGGCATAGGCTGCGATCGCGACTGGTGGGGTCACATCGGCGAGGACCCCGTAATAGAACACGAAGAAATGCGCCACCAGCGGGTTGACGCCGAGCAGGCCGAGCGCCGGCGCGGCCACCGTCACCATGATGATGTAGTTCGCCGTGGTGGGCACGCCGCAGCCGAGCAGGATGCAGACGATGCCGGTGAGCAGCAGCGTGAAGAACAGCGTCGCCGACTTGATGTCGAAGGGCAGGAACGGCACGAGATCGAGCACGCCCTTGGCCCATTGATCGGCGAGCGAGGTCACGATCCAGGAGATCTTGAAGCCGACGCCGGTCAGCGTCACCACGCCGACGATGATGCCGACGGTCGCCGCCGCCGCGCCGACGCCAATGGCGTATTTGGCGCCGAGGATGAAGGCATCGACCATGTCGTTCATGCGCCGGCGCCCCTCGTCCGAGCGCATCAGCACGCCATGCGCCATCACCGCGAAACAGGCCAGCGTGAAGGTCGCGTTGACGCCGGGCACGCGCAGGAACTCGGTTGGCGCGGCAAGGCCGATGGCGAGCGCGAAGGCGAGGGCCGAGGCGGCGCGATACTGCGCGAGGCCAACCAGCATGCAGCCGGTGATGCCCCAGAACGCAGCGAGATAGGGCGTATAGCCGGTGAACAGCACCAGGATCAGCGCAAAGAGGGGCGCGATCGTCGGCCAGTCGCGGGCAAAGACTTCACGGAGATTCGGAATCTCGGCATCGGTCAGGCCGCGCATGCCGGAGCGCTTCGCCTCGAAATGCACCTGCATCAGCACGCCGAAGAAATGCATGAAGGCGGGGATGATCGCGGCGATGACGATCGTCGCGTAGGGCAGGTTCAGGAATTCGACCATCAGGAAAGCKGCGGCGCCCATGATCGGCGGGGTGATCTGCCCCCCGGTCGCGGCCGTCGATTCGACGGCTGCCGCAAAATGGCGCTGGTAGCCGAGCCGGATCATCATCGGGATCGTCAGTGAGCCGACCGTCACGGTATTGGCGACGGAGGAGCCCGAGATCATGCCGAACAGGGCGGAGCCGAAGATCGAGATCTTTGCCGGTCCGCCGGCGAAGCGCCCGGCGAGCGCAGCCGCTACGCCGAGGAAGAGCCGGCCGAGCCCGATCCGCGTGGCGAGCACGCCAAACAGCACGAAATGGAAGACATAGGTTGCGACCACGCCAAGCGCGACGCCATAGACGCCCTGGCTGGTCAGATAGAGATGGTTGACGAGGGTCGACCAGGTCGCGCCCGGGTGCAGGAAGATGCCGGGAAACCAGTTGCCGAAGATCGCGTAGACAATGGCGAAGAGCGCGATCATCGGCAGCCCCCAGCCGATCGCGCGCCGCGTCGCCTCGATCATCAGCACGATGGTGATCGTGCCCATGACGACGTCGAGCGTAGAGGGATTGCCGACGCGGAAGACCATGTCCTCGAAGATCCAGGGCACGTAAAGGCTCGAGATCGCCACCGCGACGGCGCAGATCCAATCGTAGAGCGGCACGCCCCCCGGCCGCAGCAGCGTCGAGGCGTGCACCGTCTGGGCATCGCTCTTGCGGGCCGAGAACACCAGGAAGATCAGGCTGAGCACGAAGGCGAGATGGATGCCGCGATGCGTCGTCTCGCGCAGTAGTCCGAAGCCGGCCGTGTAGTAGTGGAAAGCCGAGAGTGCGAGCAGCAATCCGCCGATGATCAGCGAGGTGCCATGCGGCACCTTGCGGAACTGCATTTCCGGATCGAGTTCTTCCTCGAGCTTGGCGAGTTCGGCGGCGGAGGGCTGGGTTGTCATGTCAAAACTCAACGGCAAACCCCTCTCCCGGATGGGGAGAGGGGCAGGGGTGAGGGAAAGCGAGGTCTGAACGGGGAGGATTTGCCGGAGGCCTCTCGCGTGAGGCCTCGCGCCGTCTCCCTTGGCCCCTTTCCCATGCGGGAAAGGGGAGGTCGCGGCGGCTTACTTCAGTAGCCCGGCTTCCTTGTAGAACTTCTCGGCGCCGGGATGCAGCGGCACGCCCTGCAGGCCCGACAGCGCGGTCTCCTTGCGGATCGCCTTGCCCTTGGCATGGCCGGCATCGAGCGCGGCGCGGGCCTTGTCGCTCCACAGGGCCTTGGTCACGGCATAGACGGTGTCGGCAGAAACCTTGGCGGAAGTCACCCAATGCGCGCCGACGGCGACGGTCTTGATCGCGCCGACATCCTTGTACGTGCCGGCCGGGATTTCGTCGGCGGCGAAGAAGGGGAACTCCTTGGAGAGCTTCTCGGCCTGCGGTCCGGAGATCGGCAGGATGTCGATGCCCGAGCCGGTCGAGGCCAGCTCCGAAATCGCGGCAGCGGGGAAGCCGCCGGTGAAGAAGAAGGCGTCGACCGAGCCGTCCTTCATCTTCTCGGCTGCCTGGTTCGGCTTGAGGAATTCGGCCGAGATGTCCTTCTCGGTAATGCCATAGGCGTTGAGGATCGCCTTGGCGTTGAGCAGCGTGCCGGAGCCCGGCTCGTCGAGCGAGACCTTCTTGCCCTTGAGATCGGCGACGCTCTTCACATTCGAGGCCTTGCGGACGACGAGATGGACCGACTCGGGATAGAGGTTGGCGATCGAGCGCAGATCGGCGACCTTCGGCTTGCCCTCGTAGACGCCGGTGCCGGAATAAGCCCAATAGGCGACATCAGCCTGGACGAAGCCGGATTCGGCCGCGCCGCCGACGATCGCGTTGACATTGGCGACCGAGCCGTTGCTGGCGACGGCCGTTGCGACCAGTTGCGGGGGCGCCGAGATCGCATTCGCGATCAGGCCACCGATCGGGTAGTAGGTGCCGGCCGTGCCGCCCGTTCCGATGCGGAAGAAGGCTGGCGCCTGGGCAAAGGCGAGGCCCGCTGCAAACGCAACGCCGCCGAGCACGAGACCTGCGGCCGCAAGTTTCGATCTGAAAGTCATGGTCATGTCACGGAAGCTCCCTATGAACCCGGGAGTGTTCGCAGCTTTTGCCGGCTGATCAAGTGCGCGACTGGCAATGCCGGCGCGTTTTGCACGCAGGGCGCGCAATAGTGTGGCTAATTCGGGGCACAGGGGGGCGGCCCCCGGTGCAGCGCGGCCCGTCTTAGTGTCCGTTTGCGCCGCCGGCCTTGCCCTGCGCATCGCCGGAAATCCGGTCGCTGAGAGCCATCAACAGGCCCGAGCTGACGAAGACGAGATGGATCGCGACATACCACATCAGGTCGCGGTCGCTGGTGCCCTTCACGTTCATGAAGGCCTTCAGCACCTGGATGGCGGAGATGGCGACGATCGAGGAGATCAGCTTCAGCTTCAGCCCGGAGAAATCGATCTTCGACATCCAGTCCGGCCAGTCGCGATGCGCATTGGTATCGATCTTCGAGACGAAATTCTCGTAACCCGAAAAGATCACGATCACGATCAGGGAGCCGGTGAAGGTCAGGTCGACCAGCGCCAGCACGCCGAGGATCACGTCCGCTTCGCTGGCRGTGAAGACATGGCTCAGGACGTGGAACGCCTCCTGCAACGCCTTGATCAGCAGCCCGGCGAGGGCCAGCACGAGCAGGATGTAGAACGGGGCAAGCAGCCAGCGGCTGGCGAAGAGGATGGATTCCAGAATTCGGGTCGCTGCGGAGGGCCGGTGAACGGGCCCGTTCCCGGCTTCCATCTCGCGCTCGCCCATCGTCCTGCCCCTGCGTGATCGTCTCGACGCTTCTTGCCATGATGCGAAGAAGCCCCGCAAGCGAGCCTGCGGGGCCTCCTTATCGGTTTGGGGCTGGGCGTGATCAGGCGTCGACGCCGACGCCGATCYGGCAGGCGACGCCGGTGCCGCCGAGGCCGCAATAGCCTGCCGGATTCTTGGCGAGATATTGCTGGTGGTAGTCCTCGGCGAAATAGAAGGCGGGCGCGTCGAGGATTTCCGTGCTGATCGGTCCGTAGCCGCGCGAGGCGAGGGCGCTCTGGTAATCTGCCTTGCTGCGTTCGGCAGCCAGCTTCTGTGCCTCGTCGAAGACATAGATGCCGGAGCGGTACTGGGTGCCGACATCATTGCCCTGCCGCATGCCCTGCGTCGGGTCGTGATTCTCCCAGAAGGTCTTGAGCAGGGCCTCGTAGGAGAGCCTGGCCGGATCGAAGACCACGAGCACGACTTCGTTATGCCCGGTCAGCCCGCTGCACACCTCCTCATAGCTCGGGTTGGGTGTGATGCCTCCGGCATAGCCGACTGCGGTGACCCAGATGCCGTGCTCGATCTGCCAGAACTTGCGTTCAGCCCCCCAGAAACAACCGAGGCCGAACAGGGCCTTCTGCGTCCCGGCGGGATACGGGCCCTGCAACGGGCGATCGTTCAGGAAATGGCGCTCGGCTGTCGGGATCGGCTCGGACCGGCCGGGCAGGGCCTCGGCCGGGCTGGGCAGGGTCGTCTTCTTGCGCAGGGAGAACATGATCGGCTCCATCCTCCAACAGTTGCTCCCGAGATAAGCATGGCGCCGCCGTTCCGACAGGCGCTCGCCCTGCATGGCCCTTCACCGTCGCGTGACGATACCGACCTGCGGCTCGGGCCTCGCGCCGAGCCAGAGCAGGAGGAAACCGAGCACCAGCGCGACCAGCGCGACGGGCGACCGCATCAGCGAGAGCAGCATCGGGTCCCAGAGCAGCGGATGGAGATTGCGCTCGATGGCTGGCTGCAGCAGCGGATAGCGCGTCGGCAGCAGAATGAGGAGGATTTCGCCGAGCGGCGTGAACTGAAGCGAGGAATTGGCGATCGAACGCGCGCCGTCGATGACCAGCGCCACGAATCCGCTGGCGACAGCAAGATAACCCAGCAAACGGATGAAAAAACGCAGCATCCCGCCCCATTCCCCGCACGCGCCCTTCGCATCCGATGTGCCCATTCGGGCACGGCTTTGCAACCTTGTCCGGCGCTCTCCACGCAAGAATACGAAAAGCGCGTTTCAGGCCTTGAAAGAAGCCGGCTCGGCGGTCATAAGCAGCCCGCCGGACAGGTGGCCGAGTGGTTGAAGGCGCACGCCTGGAAAGTGTGTATACGGGAAACCGTATCGCGGGTTCGAATCCCGCCCTGTCCGCCATTTCAAAACAGAACCGGCCACGTCGAGCGTGGTCGATTTTTGCGCCGGGTCCTGCGGCAAGGGGCCTGAGCAGATCCCCTTTCGATGCCATGATGCGCATCTGGCTTCCCGTAACCTCGACGCGTTGGGGCGGCGCCCCGAGGTGACCGCGGGATAATCGTCGCTGCGGGCTGCATTCGCGCTCTGGCCGCTTTTCGCGAATATGCGAACCAGCGAGGCATGACGACCTTCTGCCCTGAACGTTCCAGCGGGGTCCGCACGCGGTCGGCGCCGGCTCTCGCCTGATCCCGGATCGCCTCGGGGCCGGTGATGTGGCCCTTCAGCGCCGGACCGTCCCGAAAGGGCTCCACCCGCTTCACCGGGGCGGCTCGCTACCGTGAATGACGCCAATATGCCGCAGCGAGACGGCAGCGAGGATGGCGAGGAGTGAAACGCTCACGGCACTGAACATGGCCGCGGTGCTGAACCCTGCTGTGAACGCAGCCTGCGCCTCTTCCATCAGGCCGACAGGCAGCTGCGACGCAACCGAGGATGCCGCCCACAAGCTGTCTCCAACGGCCTCTTGCGCTTGATGACCGAGATGATCAGGCATGCGGTCGAGCATGGCTCGGCGATAGATGGCGGTGGCGAGGCTGCCAAGCACTGCAATGCCGAGCGATACGCCGAGGTCCTGCACCGTCTCGGACATCGCCGATGCCGAGCCTGCCTTGTCGGCGGGGGCCGATCCAACCACGAGGTCCGTACCCAGCGCAGCGATCGTGCCAAGCCCGAGATAGGCCAACGAGAAGCCGGCGACGACAATGGCCACGCCGGACGCGCTGTTATCCAGTTGGGTCAGCATCAGATCAGCATCAGATAGCCCGCAACCGACAACCCCAGCGCTCCGGCCACCACGAAGCCGGGGCGAACGCGCCGGGCAATCAGCGGTGCCGTGACGCCGGCCGCGACCATGGCAAGCGCGGGCGGCCCCATCCAGAGACCCGCGACCAGTGGAGAAAATCCGGCCACGAGCTGCAGATATTGCGTGACCAGCAGCATCGAGCCGCCGACCGCGACGAGGCCAAAGAGGAGCACGATCAACGCCACGCTGAAAGCTCTGTTGGCAAACAGCGACATGTCGAGCAGCGGGTCGGCGAGGCGCTGCTGCCGGCGCACGAACAGCGTGGCGAAGGCAAGTCCCATCGCAATGGCGCCGACCGGATGAAGTCCGAAGCCATCCTTGGCGACCTGCTTGATGCCATAGACCGAAGGCAGCATGGCGGCGAGCGAAAGGCCGACGCTCGCAAGGTCCAGCCTGCCGACATGTGATGCGCGATACTCGGGCAGAAGGACAGGCGCCAGCAAAAGCAGCAGGCCGACAACGGGCACGGCTATGAGAAAGGCTGCACCCCACCAGAAATGCTCCAGCAGTACGCCGCCCACGACCGGTCCAAGCGCCATGCCGAGCGCGAACATGGTCGCCCAAATTCCAAAGCCAAGAGCGCGCTGCCTTGGATCGGCGAACATGTTCGTGATGAGCGCCAGCGTCGACGGCATCAGCGTTGCGGCGGCTACTCCGAGCACTGCCCGGGCCGCGATCAGCATCACGGCACTCGTGGAGAAGGCGGCGAGCGCCGAGGCGACGGCGAAGGCAGCCGCCCCCATCATCAGAAGCTTGCGGCGGCCGATACGATCGCCGAGCGTCCCCATGGTGATCAGGAAACCCGCTATCATGAAGCCGTAGGCATCCATGATCCAGAGCGCTTGCACGCTGCTCGGTTGCAGGTCGGCGGCAAGCGCCGGAAGCGCCAGGTGAAGCAGCGTCAGGTCCAGACCGAGCAGGATTGTCGGCAAGGCCAACAGCGCCAGCCCGAGCCATTCGCGTGCCCCAGCTGTTCCAGGCGGTGAGGCGGTGCCTTCTGTCGTCGTTCTGGAAAGGGGAAGATCGGGTTCGTCCTGAGAAGTCATGCTGCCTCCTTGTCGCGGCGGGACTTTCGAGGCACGGTCATCCTGTTACAATATAAGAAATTATCCTGTTGCTGGAGGTAATGGTCTTGTCCGGTCGTACATTTGCGCGCACGCGAACCGACCTCTCGGGTTTCCTGATGCGTCGCAGAAAGAAGCTCACGCCAGTCGATGCGGGCCTGCCCTCAACCGGCCAGCGTCGCACGCCGGGGCTCCGGCGAGAGGAGCTGGCGGCACTCGCGGGCGTCGGCCTGACCTGGTACACATGGTTTGAGCAGGGTCGAGACATCCAGGTCTCGGAAGGCTTTCTGCTCAAGGTGGCGAAAGCCCTGAAACTGGACGATGCCGAGTGCAGCCATCTGTTCCTGCTGGCGCACAGACGACCTCCGCCACCTGAAKCCTATCAATGGCCATCCGTCAGCCCGCTCATCCAGAATTTGCTGGATGATCTCGTGACGCGACCCGCCTATGTCGCCAACTTGCGTTGGGATGTCGTTGCCTGGAATGCGACCGCGAACGATGTATTCGGCTTCGCAGATCGCGAGCAACGGGACCGCAATGTCATGCGCCTGGTCTTTGCCGATCCGGCGTTCCGCCAACGCCTTCCCCAGTGGCGCGAGGAAGCGCCGAAGCTTCTCGCGCAATTTCGCGGTGATCTGGCCGCGGTTCCAGACGATCCGGCGATGTTGGCGCTGGTTGATGAACTGAAGACGCTGTCCCCGGATTTCCGCCGATGGCTCGAGCAACCGAGCTTGGAGAGCTACGCTCGKGGCATCGGGGCCATCCTGGATTCAGACGGCACCGAGCTCGGCTTCCTGCACGAGATGCTGACTGTAGACGAGTACCGGCACCTCAAGATGGTCGTCTATTTCCGGCGGTAGGAAATGGCTTCGCATCATCGCTTCATCGATCGTCTGCTGGGTACTTGCGGGCAGGTCGAAGAGGTGAGGAGCGAGGGACGATACCGCTCATCTGAGGCGGATCTCGCGTGGCGTGTTTTGCCGGTTAGAACGCAGAAAGCCCGCAGCGTTTATCGCGGCGGGCTTGAGTGTTTTTTGGGATTTTTGGTTGCGGGGGCCAGATTTGAACTGACGACCTTCAGGTTATGAGCCTGACGAGCTACCGGGCTGCTCCACCCCGCGGTAATGGGAACG
>NZ_JBFTLD010000092.1:0-22068 GCF_056396265.1 Allobosea sp. 05T422_2
GCTCGAGCCCCAGAGCGCTGAGTCCGTCGAAGACGTCGCCKCGGCCACGATAGGCGAAACCGATCGACTCGATTGAAAGGCTCATTGCCAGCGCTCCCGGCGGATCGACATCACGAGGCTAAGGAAGAACGGCACGCCGACGAGGGCGGTGATGATGCCGATGGGATAGATGATCCCCGGGGTAATGCCCTTCGACAGCGTCGACGCGACGGACAGGATGAGGCCGCCGGCAATCGCCGCGACCGGCACGAAATAGCGCTGGTCCTCGCCGACCAGAAGCCGGGCGATATGCGGCCCCACCAGGCCGATGAAGCCGATCGTGCCGACGAAGGCGACGGCGGTCGAGGCCAGCAGCGAGATGCAGACCAGCATTTCGAGGCGCAGCCGCGCGACGCGCACGCCAAGGGCGGCGGCCCGCTCGTCGCCCATGGTGAGCGCGGTCAGCATCCAGCTGCGATGCAGGCAGAACGGCAGGATGACTCGAAGCAGGCCGGCGCAGATCCCGAGCTTCGTCCAGGTGGCGCGCGACAGGCTGCCCATCATCCAGAAGATGATCTGCTGCAGCTGGGTTTCGGACGAGTGGAACTGGATGAAGGCCAGAAGCGCATTGAAGGTGAAGAACAGCGCGATGCCGACGAGCACGAAGGTCTCGACGGTGACGCCGCGCAGCCGCGTGAACAGGAACAGGATCGCCGAGGTCGCGAGCGCGAACAGGAAGGCGTTCGCCGTCACCAGGAAGGCCCCCGCGAAAGGCACGAGCGAGACGCCGGTCGCGATGGCAAGCGCCGCACCGAAGCTCGCCGCCGACGAGATGCCGAGCGTGAACGGATCGGCGAGAGGATTGCCGAGGATGGTCTGCATCTGCGCCCCGGCAGTGCCCAGCATGGCACCGACGAGAATGGCCATCACCGCGACGGGCAGGCGCACATCCCAGACGATCACGTCGAGCTTCGGGCCCATCGATCCCGGTTCGAGGATGACGCGCGCCACATCCATCAAGGGGAAATTGCCGGGCCCCACCGAGACATCGACCACGAGCGCCAGCGTGAGCAGCGCAAGCGCCCCGACAGCGAGCAGGAGCTTGCCCAGCACCCGCCGCCGATAGCGCTCGCTGGCCGTATCGGCAGGCGGCTCGAAGGCCGGCATATCGGACAGGGCCATGGCGATCAGTTCATCTCGATCCAGAACTTGCCAGTCAGCTTGATCGGCAGGAAGCGGTCATGCAGTTCCTGGAAGGTCGCCCGGGCGTCGAGATCCTTGAACTCGTTGGGGTGCAGCCACTTGGCGAGCGCCTGGATGGCCACGAAGTGATACGGGCTCTGGTAGAACTGGTGATAGATCGCCATCACCTTCCTGTTCTTGACGGCCGTCAGCCCCGGAAATCCGGTCCGGGCGACGAGGCCCTTGAACTGCGCGGCGGCGCGTTCAGGCTGGGTCTCGTAGCCGAGCCAGACGGCGATATTGCCGGGGTTGCTGTTCGACCAGTTGGCGCCGGTCATCAGCAGGAATTGCGGATCATCGACGATGATCTTCTCCGGATTACCATGCCGCCGGCACCGGAAAAATACTTCGATCCCCAGTTCATGCCGCCGGCTTCGGAGACGAATTCGCCGAAGTTGAAATTGCCGAAGGACTGGCAGCAGGCAGACGGGTTGAGGCCGGCAGCCTGCTCGGCAAAGACCAGCGGCCGCTGATCCTGCTTCAGCCGCGTCGTGACGTTGTAGACCCGCCGCATCTGCTKCGAATAATAGTCGATGAAGCTATTGGCCGCGTCCATGCGGTCGAAGACCCGGCCGAGCAGAAGCATGCTCGGCACGGTGTTCTGCGTCGGGCGCTCGCGGAAATCGATGAAGATCGTCGGAATGCCGGCCTTGGCCAGGTTGTCGACGACACCGGACTGCATCGCCTTGTCCAGGAAGCCGAGCGACAGGATGACGAGGTCCGCATCAAGCGTGATCGCCTTCTCCACGCTGAAATCGCTCGAGGCGAGCGCCCTCACCAATGTCACCGACTTGGCGGCAGGGACATCCGCCAGGTAGCGGTTCCAGGTGTCGGGGTCGAATTTCGGCAGATCGTCGCCGATGGCGGCGAGCCGCGCGAAGGGCTTGTCCTTGCCCATCAGCACGACCGTCGCGGAGAATAGCCGGCCCTCGCCGAGGATGGCCCGTTGCACGCCCTTCTTGACCTTGACGGTGCGGCCGGCAAGGTCGGTCACCTCGATCATGGTGTCGGCAGCCTGCGCGCTGCGGATGCCCGGTGCGGCAAGCAGGGCCAGGGCGGCCATGAGCGCCACGCGCCGGGTCAGCCAAGCAAACCAGCCCGGCACGGATTGTGAATGCCTGTCCATCATGATCCTCGCTCTATCGATTGCCGTTTGCGCATGGGGATGGCGCAGCGGTCCTGGCCCAGCCGCCAGTGTTCAACCGGCGGCCTCCCCTCGCCCGACCGCCCATGATCGGCTCATGCTCCAGGAAGACGGTTCTGGTGCGGATCGGCTCAAGCAATCGCTGGTTATCGCGCGCGCCGAGATGCGCAGACCGGCTGAACAAGAAGATCTCATGATTCCGCAATACATGGGCTTGGCCGACGGGCGGCTCCAGTCACGCCGGATATTATTCCTGATCGATCGCGTGCTCAGAAGATCCACCGCATCTGTCCTCGTGCAGAATAGCGACCAGTTACAGACTGCGCGGCGATTTGTCACGATACTTCAATAACTTAGAAATACTCAAATCTATAACTAGAATATTTTTAAACTAAACGCTTGGCGAGATGGGCCGGCGCCCGACCTGACGGGGATGGGCGGACCTGACGATTGCGCTGAACGAGATTGCCATTGCTGGTCTCAGCCGGCCCGGGTGACCGCCGCAGCGGCGGCAGAATGCCCTCCCGCCTGCCGCCAGCCACAACCTCAGGCGCAGAAAACGGAACTCTTCTACCTAAGGTTTAGCAAGACAGGTTTGTCGACCCGATTGAATCGAGATTGTTCTCATTTTGAGAGGATTTACAAAGAGCGTTGACTACGCAACCATCCGGTCAGGCTTGGGGGTAGAGTGCAGAGGTCAGCCATGCCGGACCTTTCGGTTGCGATCGTCGATGATCACCCCATGCTGATGGAGGGGATCGCCGTGCTGCTGAAACGCTGGGGCGGTTTCATGCTCGCCGCGACGGGGACTGTCGCAGATCACATCGTGCCGATCGCCAGAACGCATCGCCCGGATGAGATGATCGTCGATCTCAGCATGGCGGGGGATGTCTTCCAGGCGATTGCGGACGCGTTGAAGATCGCTCCTGAGACGAAGATCGTGGTGTTCACCGCCTCGGCMAGCACGGAAGACGCGATCAGGGCGCTGGATGCCGGGGCCAAGGGCTATGTCCTGAAAGGCAGTCCCGGAGAAGACCTCTTCCAGGCTCTTCAGGCGGCACAGCGAGGCGATGTCTATGTCACGCCCTCCTTCGCGACCAAGCTGATCTGTGCGTTGAAAGAAAAGACCCTCGAAAGACAGAAGGCGGTCAGCAACAGGCTCAGCGTCCGGGAGCAGCAGATCGTCAATCTGCTGCTGCTCGGCAAGATGAACAACGAAATCGCCCGCGAGCTGTCGCTCAGCGCCAAGACCGTCAAGGGTTACATGACCAATCTGATGGCCAAGCTGAACGCGCGCAACCGCCTCGAGGTGGTGCTCGCCGCGCAAAGGCTGACTGCGGGAGCGAACACCCCTGCCGTGATCAGGCGCCCGTGAACGAGGACCGGCCCTGCCGGGCCCGTTGAGAGGGCCGCAGTCGCTAGGCTCCAGACGCTAGCCGGGCTCAAGGCAGCCAGAGCCGGGGAGGCTCGGCATGACGGTCGCGGACACTCTTACGCCCGGCATTCCGGTCCAACTGGCTTCCAGGGCGATCCTGCAGCACCGGGTCATCGGCAGGGCGACACGCTGCGGCATCGCGGCGGCTTGCCTGTGCTGCCTCCTTGTCATCCTCGTCTGCAATCCTGCCCGCGCTGCCGAATCCGACTTTCTCGAGCGTTTTCGCGGCGACTGGTCCGGCTCCGGCAAGGTCCAGCGCGACGGCGGCAGCCAGCCGCGGCACGTGACCTGTTCGATCATGGGGCGGCCCACCGAAAATCGGATCAGCGCGCAAGGCAGCTGCCGCGCCTATCTGATCTTCGTGCGCCCGGTCGCGATCGATGTCACTTATGATCCGCGCTCCGGCACCTATCACGGCACCTATACCGGCGCCCGGATCGGCCCCGCCCGGCTCAGCGGCACGCGCAGCGGCGACACCCTGAACCTTCGCATCGAGTGGCCGCGCCCGGTCAATGGCGACACGCAGGCCGCGATGGTCATCCAGAATGACGGCCGCGGCATCCTGCGGATGACCGTCGCGGATAACCTCACGCCCGGCGGCCCGATCCTGCAGACCTCCGAGATCATCCTGGTGCGTCAATAGGCGGGACCTGATCGGAACCGCMCTCGCCCACTCCGGAGAGATGATGCCCTGGCGGGGACCTGCGTCCTGGCTGAAGCACGCCCTCGAATTCGCGTGCCGTTGGACGATTCGCGCCCAATGGTAATCTCGGGGTTGCGATTGGCGTGAACCGGCCTCACTCTAAGGCATGAGCAGTATCGTCTCACGAACCGGCATGGCCATGCATGCGTGAAGAGCGACCCGACCGCCGGCGGAACCGCGCGCCAGGCTACCCGAACCGGCGCTCCGTGATGCTGAGCTCGGAGGCGGACTATATTCGCGCCTGCGCCAGGGCGCGTGATCTCCACGCCGCCGCCCACCATCCGATGGCCGAGCTGGAGCTTGAGAACCTGGCTCTCGCGATCCTGACCTGGGAACTCAAAAGCAGCGGGCCGGACGGAACCTGAGGCCGGCCAGACCGACGAAGCGGCGCCGGGCCCGGGGTCGCGCCGCTTCCCCTGCCCGCGCCGGCCGTGCCCCTATGCCGTGAGGCTATCCGCCCAGGCGGCGACCTTGTTCGACAGCGTCCTCAGATGGTCGTCGATGGAATAGCCCGAGACCGCCTTGCGCGGCTTCAGGTCGTGATCGCCATCGTCGAGCCAGAGKATCTCGATGGCGCTGGAGAGCGTGTAAGCCGACACCTCCTCGCGCGTTCCGAACAGGTCCCTCGTCCCCTGGGCGATCAGCGTCGGCGTCTTCATGGTCTCGAGATGCGCCGTGCGCAGCTGCTCGGGCTTGCCGATCGGGTGGAAGGGATAGCCAAGGCAGAGCAGGCCGGCGATCCGGCCGGATGCGTGCCACTCGTCGGCCAGCATGCTGGCGACACGTCCACCCATCGATTTGCCGCCGATGATGAGCGGTCCCTTGCAATCAAGCGCGCCGATGGCGGCGGCATATTCCGAGATCAGGGTTTCGGCGCGCGKCGGTGGCTTTCGACCAGCTGATGTCCGCCGACCTGCCATGTAACCGAACTCGAACCGGGCCACGCGAAGACCGGCCGCAGCCAGAGCGCCGGCGTTGGCCGTCATCGAAGCGGAATCCATCGGAGCCCCCGCGCCATGCGCCAGGAGGATCGTTGTCCTCGCCTCAGCCGGGCCATCCATCAGAAATGCCACCATCGCCGCCTTCGCCTTGCCGGAGCTGTCGGCTTCTCGCCGCCGGCCAATCTTCGGGTCGGCCGAGATTAAGCGGAAGCCGCCGCAATCAACAGCGTCGCCAGATCGCGCTCGTCAAGTCCGGGCCGATGAATGCCTCCAGGAGCATGTCAGGCTTCGACCCGCTGGCGATAATGATCCAGAACGGCCGCGACGCCCTCGGCCGACACCGCACCAGCCAGTCCTTCGGCCGCGCCTTCCGCGGCAGGTCTCGCCCGTCGCATCATCGCGGCTTCGTAAGCGGCAACCGCGCCCCATCCATCTCCGCTTGTCAGCGCGTCTGCCAGGTCGACGGCATCGGCGAGCGCCAGATTCACGCCCTCGCCGCCGAAGGGCGACATCAGATGGGCTGCGTCCCCAAGCAAGGTCAGCCCCACCCTGCTTTGCCAGGAATGATCGATCGGCAGCGCATAGAGCGGGCGGACGGCGATAAGCTCGCCACTGTCGATGAGATGGACGAGGGACGGCGCCCAACCTGCGAAACGATCGCGCAGCATTGCCCGGATGCGATCGTCGCCGAGCGACATCCAATCGCGCGCCWCCGCCTCGGGAAGACGCAGACCCGCGTAGCCGCGGATATGGCGGTGTCCATTGCGTTGCGCGATCAGCACCCGATTGTCGCCGACGGCGAACATCTTGCCGCTCCCGACCAACCCATCGACGTCGGGATGGCGTTCGGCAGCGAAGCCGAACTCGACCAGCGTTACCCCCTCGTAGAGCGGCCGGGCATCGGAGAGCAGGGCGCGGACACGCGACCATGCCCCATCCGCACCGATGACGATATCGAAGCGTTCCGAGATTCCGTCGACGACGACATCAAACCCGCCCGCCTCGATCGGTGTCACGGCATCGACCTTGCTCGCCCAACGCAGCGTCATGGGCGCAAGCGAGCCGAGCAGGATCTGGCGCAAGGCGGTCCGGTCGACCTCCGGTCGATTGTCTCCGGCACCGTCGCGGTCGAACAACAGCGTGCCGTTCTGGTCATAGAGCCGGTCGCCCTGATCCTCGGGCCGCGCCACGGCGCGAAACTCGGCTTCGAGCCCAGCCCGGGCGATAGCCTGCTGGCCGGTCTCGGCGTGGAGATCGAGCGAGCCACCCTGTGGCCGGTCACCGGCATGGCGATCCCGCTCGAAGACTGTCGGCTGAAGCCCGCGCAACAGAAGGAGCCGGGCGAGCATCAACCCGCCGGGGCCGCCGCCGATGATCGCGATTTTCGGTCTGGTTGTCATGACAGGATCCTCAATATACATAGGAGCCTATATAACAACATAGGAGCCTATGCAATGACATCCGAGGACTGGGACCCGATGGCCTATCCCGGCCATTATTTCAGCCGGATCGCGCGCGGCCTGGCCCGGATCGGTGATCTACGCCTCGGAAAGATTGGTTTCGCCACCGCTCAGCTTCCGGTGCTGGCCGCCCTGAAAGACGGGGACGGTCGATCGCAAACCGAGCTCGCGCGCTGGGCAAGGGTCGAACAGCCGACAATGGCGCAGCTTCTCGCGCGCATGGAGCGTGACGGCATCATCCGGCGGGAGCCCGATCCGGCCGATCGCCGCAGCAGCCTGATCTCGCTGACGCAGGAGGCACGCGACCGCCTGCCGGCGGGACGGGCGATCCTTCAGCAGAGCAATGAAGAGATGACGCGTGGTCTCTCGGCTGAAGACCTGCAGACGCTGATCGCATTACTCCGTCGCGTGCTCGGGAATCTCGAGGCGATGGAGCGATAGCGCCGGGCGGTCGATCACATGGTCATTCCACGCCCTCCGCTCCGGCCGCCTGGTGGGCGCCGGTTGCGTCGCGCATGCCCTGGCGCAGGGCCTGGACGCGGCTGTTGAGCTCGATCATCTCGGGCACGGCGAAGCCGGAATGGCGCAAGAGCGCATCGGTCAGGCACCCTGTCTTGGGATGCAGGCTCCTGCCCTTCTCCGTGAGATGGACCTCGACCAGACGCTCGTCGATGGTGCTGCGCCGACGGGCGAGAAAGCCCGCCGCCTCGAGCCGCTTGACCGCGGGCGTGATCGTGCTCGGCTCGAGCGCGAGGCGCTCGCCGATCGCCCCGATCGTCAGGCCGTCCCGCTCCCAGAGCGCGCTCAGCACGAGATATTGCGTATAGGTCACGCCGAGCGCGTCCAGCATCGGCTTGTAGACGCGCTGGATCGCCAGCGAGGCGGAATAGATCGAGAAACAGAGCTGGCCGTCGAGCGGCAGCGTCGGGGCATCGGTCATCGGCATCCTCCAGGGGCCTCGCGGGCCCAGATCTCGAAAAACAATATCGCGATAAAGAAATCGCTTTACAAGGCCGCGGGGCCTCTGTATCGAGTTACATATCGCGATAATGATTATCGCAGAAACAGGAAGGAGCCACCGTCATGACCAAGTCCCTGATCGCTGCCGCCGCCCTCTCCGCTACCGTTGCCCTCTCCGCCGTCGTCGCCGGCACCGCCGCCGAGGCCGCCCCTGCCGTCAGGAACGTCGTCCTCGTCCATGGCGGCTTCGTCGACGGCTCGGGCTGGCAGGGCGTCTACAATATCCTCCGGAAAAAGGGCTACAGCGTCACCATCGTCCAGAACCCGACGACCTCGCTGGCCGACGATGTCGCCTTCACCAAGCGGGCGATCGCCCAGCAGGATGGCCCGGTCATCCTGGTCGGCCATTCCTATGGCGGCGTCGTCGTCAGCGAGGCCGGCACCGATCCGAAGGTCAAGGCGGTCGTCTACATCGCCGCCTTCGCGCCGGATCAGGGCGAGTCGGTCTCCTCGCTGATCGCCAACCCGCCTCCCGGCGCATCAGTCCCGCCGATCCTGCCGCCCGTCGACGGCTTCCTCGCCCTCGACAAGGCTAGGTTCGCCGCCGCCTTCGCCGCCGATGTCGATGCCGACACCGCCGCCCTGATGGCGGATTCGCAGGTGCCCTGGGGCGTCGCGGCGCTGGCCGGCGCGGTCACCAATCCGGCCTGGAAGATGAAGCCGAGCTTCTATCTCGTCGCCAGCGACGACCACATGATCCCGCCCCCGGCCCAGCACCAGATGGCCAAGCGCGCCGGATCAACCGTCGTCGAGACCAAGGGCAGCCATGCCGTCTATGTCTCGAAGCCGGCCGTCGTCGCCGAGATCATCGAGAAAGCCGCCAACGCGAAGTGACCGGACCAGGACGGTCGAGCCGATCCATCACCGTCGCCATCGATCTTCAGGGCGGGCCCAGAGCGGGCCCGCCCTTCCCGCTTTGGCTGTGCGTCAGGCGAGTTTCGTTTCGTTGCGTGCGCAAGGCGCCCCTCGAAGCGATTGATCCGCCTTGGCGCCGCCAGTATCCTTCTTGTCGACAAGAGGATCTGCCGATGAAGACGACGAAACAATCTGCCGCCGCTCCCGAGCGCAAGCGCGGCTCGGGCGTGAAGGTCGTCTATGATCTGCTGCGGGACGAGATCCTCGACCTCGTGCTGCYGCCGGGCAGCCCGATCGACGAAGTCCAGCTCGCCGAGCGATTCAAGATGTCGCGCACGCCCATTCGCGAGGCGCTGGTGCGGCTGGCGGGCGAAGGGCTGATCGACACGCTGCCCAACCGCTCGACGATGGTGTCGAACCTCGATTTCCTCAACATGTCGCCGTTCTTCGACGCCCTCGTGCTGATGTACCGGGTGACGACGCAGCTCGCGGCACAGCATCATCGCCCGCAGGATCTGGTCACCATCCGCGCCCGGCAGAAGGAATTCGCCGCCGCCGTGCAGGCGCAGGACGCGCTGGCGATGATCGCGACGAACGCGGCGTTTCATTCCGCCATCGCCGAGGCCGGCCGCAACCCGTATTTCAACAGCCTGTTCAGCCGCCTGCTCGATGAAGGGCGGCGCTTCCTCAGGCTCTACTATCAGTCCTACGAGGACCGGCTGCCTCAGCGTTTCGTCGAGGAGCATGAAGCGATGATCGCCGCGATCATCGCCCGGGACGTCGTCGCGGCCGAGCGCCTCGGCAAGGCGCATGCCGATCAGATCGTCCAGCAAATCCAGAAGCTTATGGTCGGCGACGAGCGCCTGGAGATTGCCCTTTAGGACGCTCGCCTAATTCTTGTCGACAAATAATATGCAAACAGATATATCAGAACGCAGAGACGAGCGTCGTCGCCCTTGCGGCGCTGCGAACTCCACCATTCGGCAAGCCAGAAGGAGATCGACATGAAGGCCAAGATTTTCTCCGGTGTGATCCCCGCGCTGATGACCCCGTGCAAGGCGGATCGAACCCCCGACTTCGATGCCCTGGTGCGCAAGGGCAAGGAGCTGATCGCTGAAGGCATGTCTGCGGTGGTCTATTGCGGCTCGATGGGAGATTGGCCGCTGCTGACCGATGCCCAGCGCATGGAAGGCGTCGAGCGCCTGGTGAAGGCCGGCATTCCGGTGATCGTCGGCACCGGCGCGGTCAACACCGCTTTAGCGGTGGCTCACGCGGCCCATGCGCAGAAGGTCGGCGCCCAGGGCTTGATGGTGATCCCGCGCGTCTTGTCCCGCGGCACCGTCCTCCTCGCCCAGAAGGCGCATTTCAAGGCGATCCTCTCGGCCGCGCCGGATCTGCCGGCGGTGATCTATAATAGCCCCTATTACGGCTTTGCGACGCGGGCCGACCTGTTCTTCGCCCTGCGGGCCGAGCACAAGAACCTCGTCGGCTTCAAGGAATTCGGCGGTCCGGCCGACATGCGCTATGCCGCCGAGACCATCACCAGCGGCGACGATGACGTCTCGCTGATGATCGGCGTCGATACCGCCGTCGTCCATGGCTATGTGAATTGCGGCGCGACGGGCGCGATCACCGGCATCGGCAATGTGCTGCCGAAGGAAGTGATCCATCTCTGCAAGCTCTCCCAGGCGGCGGCGGCCGGCGATGCCGAGGCGCGCCAGCGCGCGCTGGAGCTCGAGCAGGCTCTCGGCGTGCTCTCCTCCTTCGACGAGGGTCCCGATCTCGTGCTCTATTTCAAGCACATGATGGTGCTGAAGGGGGCCAAGGAATACACCCTGCACTTCAACGAGACGGATGCCTTGACCGCGAGCCAGCGCGGCTATGCCGAGGCGCAGCTCGCGCTCTTCGACAGCTGGTATGCKGCCTGGAACACGCTTCCCGGCGCCGTCCAGAAATATGCCGCCTGAGGGCGGGTTTAAGGTCGGGCGTGGCGGCGGAGCTTTCCGCCGCCACGCCGCGTCCGCTCGCCGATTGAGTCCCGCAGGTCTGAGCTGATGGCCGATCCCGATGTCATCGTCATAGGCGCCGGCGTCGTCGGCCTCTCCGTCGCGATCGCGGCGCAGGGGCGCGGCCTGTCGGTCATCGTGCTTGATCGCGAAGGACCGGCGGCCGGCGCGTCAGCCGGCAATGCCGGCGCCTTCGCCTTCACCGATATCCTGCCGCTCGCATCGCCCGGCATTCTCAAGAAGGCGCCGCGCTGGCTTGCCGACCCTTTGGGGCCGCTCTCGGTGCCGCCGCGCTATGCGCTGCAGATCGCCMCCTGGATGTATCGCTTCTGGCGAGCCTGCTCGCCCCGGAACGTGGAGCAGTCCACGGCGGCGCAGACGGCCCTGATGGACCTGTCGAAAGCCGAGCTCGAGCCGCTGCTGCAGGCCACCGGCACCAGCTTCATGCTGCGCAAGGAGGGCAACCTCCAGGTCTATGAGAGCGAAGCCGAGCTGAAGGCCTCGCTTCCCGGCTGGCAGGCGCGGGAAAGGCACGGCGTCGCATTTCGCCATCTCGATGCCGCTGACATGGCCGAGATCCAGCCCGGCCTTGCGCCGCGCTTCACGCATGGCACCTTCACGCCCGGCTGGTACTCGATTGCCGATCCCAAACTCTACACCCTGGCCCTCGCGGAGGCGTTCCGCAGCAAGGGCGGCGCGATCGAGCGTCTCGACGTCTCGGGCCTCACGCCACTCGGGGATACTGTCGCGATCCATTCGCGCGACGGCGGCACACGCCGCGCGCCGCAGGTCGTCATCGCAGCGGGCGCCTTCTCCCATCTGATCGCCCGCAGCCTCGCAGAGCACATCCCGCTCGAAACCGAGCGCGGCTACAACACCACCCTCCCCGCTGATGCCTTCGACCTGCGCACGCAAATCACTTTTGGCGGCCACGGCTTCGTTGCGACCCGGCTCTCGACCGGCATCCGCGTCGGTGGCGCCGTCGAGCTTGGCGGCCTGAAGCTGCCGCCGAATTTCGCCCGTTCGGACGCGATGCTGAAGAAGGCGCGCCTCTTCCTGCCCGGCCTGAAGCCCGAGGGCGGCGTGCAGTGGATGGGCTTTCGTCCCTCGCTGCCCGACAGCCTGCCGGCGATCGGGCGGGCGCGGGCCACGCCACGCGTGATCCACGCCTTCGGCCATGGCCATCTCGGCCTGACCCAGTCGGCAGGCACAGCCCGGATCGTCGCCGATCTCTTGACCGGGCGCGAGCCCGCGATCGACCTTGCCCCCTTTTCCCCGCAGCGCTTCTGAAGGGCCCGGACCATGGCCAGCTACACCTTCTCCTGCATCGACGGACATACCTGCGGCAATCCGGTCCGCCTCGTCTCGGGCGGCGGCCCGCGGCTGGAAGGGGCCGACATGCTGGAGAAGCGCGCGCATTTCCTGCGCGAGTTCGACTGGATCCGCACCGGCCTGATGTTCGAGCCGCGCGGGCACGACATGATGTCGGGCTCGATCCTCTATCCGCCGACCCGGCCCGATTGCGACGTCGCCGTGCTCTTCATCGAGACCTCCGGCTGCCTGCCGATGTGCGGCCACGGCACCATCGGCACGATCACCATGGGCATCGAGAACGGCCTGATCACCCCGCGCGAGCCGGGCAAGCTCTCGATCGACGCGCCCGCCGGCAAGGTCGACATCACCTATCGCCAGGAGGGCCGCTTCGTCGAGGAGGTGCGCCTGACCAATGTGCCGGGCTTCCTCGCCGCCGAAGGCCTGACGGCCGAGGTCGAAGGGCTCGGCGAGATCGTCGTCGATGTCGCCTATGGCGGCAATTTCTATGCGATCGTCGAGCCGCAGAAGAATTTTCGGGATATGGCCGACCATACCGCCGGCGAGCTCGTCGGCTGGTCGCCAAAACTGCGCGCCGCGCTCAATGCCAAATACGAGTTCGTCCATCCCGAGCATCCGCAGATCAGTGGCCTGAGCCATATCCAGTGGACGGGCAAGCCGACGAAGCCCGAAGCGCACGCGCGCAATGCCGTGTTCTACGGCGAGAAGGCGATCGACCGCTCGCCCTGCGGCACCGGCACCTCGGCGCGCATGGCGCAGCTCGCGGCCAAGGGCCGGCTCAAGGTCGGCGACGAGTTCGTGCATGAATCGATCATCGGCTCGCTGTTCAACGGCCGCGTCGAGGCGGCGACCACCGTCGCGGGCAAGCCGGCGATCGTCCCCTCCATCGCCGGCTGGGCCAGGATGACCGGCATCAACACGATCTTCATCGACGATCGCGACCCATTCGCCCACGGCTTCGTCGTCACATAGGCGACAGAACAGACGCGAGCGCGGCATCGGGTGAACGCCGCGCTGGCCGTGCGCTTGCTTCCCGGCTAACAAGTTTTCGCGGAGCGACGGCCCGCTGCGTCACGCTGGAGCGGCCGTTCCTGAGGGCGGCAGGCGCGGCCCTGCGGTTTTTCCGGGCATCGCTCCTCGTTCCATGCCCCGCACGGCGCCCGATTCCATAGTCGGCGAAGCAAAATACTTATTGTATTTTTCTTGTATCATGACATTCTGATGACATATCGAAGCGGTGGTGAGGCGGGGATGCGCTCCAAGGAAGAGGAAGACAGCTGGCTCGCCTTCGCCTGGCAATTGGCGCAGGAGAGCGGCAGCATCCTGCGGGAGGCTGCAACCGTCCGGCCCGATGTCGAGGTCAAGCCCGACCGCAGCTTCGTCACCGCGCTCGATGCGCGCATCGAACGGCGCCTGCGCGAGCGCATCGCCGACCGCTTTCCGAGCCATGGCATCATCGGCGAGGAGGAAGCCTCCGCGAATTCCGACGCCGATCTGGTCTGGGTGCTCGACCCGATCGACGGCACCGCCGCCTTCATTGCCGGCCTGCCGGTCTATGGCACGCTGATCGCGCTGATGCGCGAGGGCGAGCCGATCATCGGCATCATCGACCATCCCGTCACCGGCGACCGCTGGATCGGCGTCAAGGGCCGGCCGACCCTGCATAATGGCAGCCCCTGCCGCACCCGCGCCTGCGGCGCGCTGGATGAGGCCATTCTCTCCGCCAGCAATCCCGATTTCTTCGACGACGAGGAGCGCCCGGCGCTCGACGCCATGCGCGCGGCGACCGCCTGGCGCATCTGGGGCGGCGCCTGCATGAGCTTTGGCCTGCTGGCGAGCGGGCGGACCGATGCCGCCTTCGACACCAGGATGAAGCTCTGGGACTTCGCGCCCTTCCGCCCGATCATCGAGGGCGCCGGCGGCGTCGTCACCGACTGGGAAGGCCAGCCGCTCACCCAGAGCACGGGCAAGCGCATCATGGCGGCGGGCGATCCCGCGCGCCACCGCGAGATGCTGCGGCTCGTCGAGACCAGCATGAAACACTGAGCCAACCCGCTCCGAGACGGCGCCGATCCGCCGGAGTTCCAGCACCGAGGGGGAAACATGGGTATCGCGATCGAGAATCTGGCCGTCGCCTATGGCGGCCAGCGCATCATCGACGGGCTCGAACTGACGATCGAGCCAGGCTCGTTCTTCACCCTGCTCGGCCCCAGCGGCTGCGGCAAGACCACCCTGCTGCGCACCATTGCCGGTTTCGTCCCGGCCGAGCGCGGGCATCTGCGCTTCGGCGGCACCGAGGTGACGCATCTGCCGCCGCATAAGCGCGATATCGGCATGGTCTTCCAGGACTACGCACTGTTTCCCGACAAGACCGTCTTCGACAATGTCGCCTATGGCCTGCGTGCTCGCCGGCAGGCGGAAGGCGTGATCAAGTCCAAGGTCCAGGCCTCACTGGAGCGCGTCGGCCTCGGCCATCTCGGACAGCGCCATCCGGCCGCGCTGTCGGGCGGCCAGCGCCAGCGCGTCGCGCTGGCGCGTGCCCTCGTCATCCAGCCGCAGGTGCTGCTGATGGACGAGCCGCTCTCCAATCTCGATGCCAAGCTGCGCCTGCAGGTGCGCGAGACCATCGTCGAGCTGCAGCGCGAGGCGAAGATCACCACCGTCTTCGTCACCCATGACCGCGAAGAGGCGCTGGCCATGTCCGACCGCATCGGCGTGATGAACCAGGGCCGGCTCGAGCAGGTCGGCACCGCGGCCCAGATCTATCGCGAGCCCCGCACCAGCTATGTCGCGGACTTCGTCGGCGGCGCCAATCTGGTCGAGGTCGATACGCTGGCGCGCCAGGCCGGCGAGACCGGCCCGGTCGTGCTCGACGGCACGGCGATCGCGGCCCGTGCGCCAGCGGCGCTCGCGGCCGGCCGCGCGACGCTGGTGGCGCGGCCAGAAGACATCCTGCTCGCCGAGCCCGGCAGCGCCGGCACGCTGCCCGGGCGCATCGCGCATCGGCAATATCTCGGCGGCAAGACCAGCTACAAGGTCGTGCTCGACAGCGGGCGGATTCTGGCGGTCGATCTCCAGAGCGGCGCCCATGACCGTTTCGAGCCCGGCGCCAAGGTCGGCCTCGGCTTCGATCCCGCCCGGACGCTGGTGCTCGCATCATGAGCCGGCAGTTCCGCTCGGTCTGGTTCTGGTTCTCGGCGCTGGCGCTCGGGATCCTGGCCGTCTTCCTGCTCTATCCCCTGCTCAGGGTGCTGACCGGCAGCCTGGGCAGCGGCAGCCATAGCGGCTGGGCGCTGCTCGCGGCCGATCCGAAATATTTCGCCGCCATCCTCAACACGATCGTGCTCGGCGTCGCCGTCACCCTGACCACGACGCTGATCKGCGTGCCGCTCGCCTATTTCACGGCGCGCTTCGAATTCCCGGGCAAATCGATCGTCGCGGTCCTGCCGCTGATCACGCTGGTCATCCCCGAGGTCATCGCGGCCCAGACCTGGCTGATGATGCTCGGCAATAACGGCTTCATCACCCGCTATCTCGGCGCGCGCGGCATCGACATCCCGAGCTTCTACGGCTGGCCCGGCCTGATCACGGTGATGACCTTCACCTATTACACCTACATCTATATCGGCACGCTCGCCGCCATCCGCGGCTTCGACGTCCAGCTCGAGGAAGCCGCCCAGAGCCTCGGCACCTCGCCGGCGCGCTCGCGGCTGCGCGTGATGCTGCCCGTGGTCCTGCCCTCGGTTCTGGCGAGTTCGCTCCTCGTCTTCACCCTCGTCGTCGGCAATTTCGCGACCGCGACCATTCTGGGCAGCCGCGTGCCGCTGCTCTCGGTGCTGACCTACCAGGCGGCGGTCGCCGAGGGCGGCTCCGACCCGGTGATGCAGTCGACGCTGGCGACGGTCTCGATCGCGCTCGTGATGATCGTGCTCTTCGTGCAGCGCTGGGTCGTCTCGCGCGGCCGCCACGAGGTCACGCAAGGCCGCGGCGCCAGGGCCGAGCGGCTGCGCGGCCTGCCAGGCCTGTTCATCGGCCTGCTCGCCGGGCTGCTCGTCGTCGTCTCGCTGCTGCCGCTCGGCTCGATCGTGATCGGCGCCTTCACCGTCTCGCGCGGCCCGGTGATGCGCTGGGGCGAATGGACGACGGCCCATGTCGAGCGGCTGGTGCGGATCGCGCCCGATCCGGTGCTGAACACGCTGGCCTATTCGGCGGTTGCAACGGTGATCGGCATCACCTTCAGCGCGCTCGTCAGCTATCTCATCGTCAAGAAGCGCAATATCCTGACGCCGGCGCTGGACTATCTGACGGCGCTGCCGCTGGCGCTGTCGGGCACGATCATCGGCCTTGGCCTGGTGATGTCCTTCAACACCGGCTTCCTGCCGCTKACCGGGACGGCCAGCATCATCGTGCTCGCCTATGTCGTGCGCCGCCTGCCCTTCGGCATCCGCAACTCCTCCTCGACGCTCTACAATATCCCGAACTCGATCGAGGAGGCCTCGGTCAGCCTCGGCGTGCCGCCGGTCGCGACCTTCTTCAAGGTCGTGCTGCCGCTGATGCTGCCGGCGGTCGCCGCGGCCGCGGTGCTGACCTGGACGACCACCGTCGCCGAGCTCTCGGCCTCGATCATCGTCTATTCCGGCGGGCGCGAGACGATGCCGATCCAGATCTACAAGCTGATCGATTCCAACCTGATGGCCTCGGCCTCGGCCTATGGCCTCGTGCTGGTCGCGGTGATCCTGATCCCGATCATCGTCGCGACCCGCGTCTTCAAGATCGACCTGTTCTCGTCAAAGGCCTGAACGGATCCAGAAAACGACCAAGCCGGGCCGGCTCCGCCTCGCCGTCCGGACACAGCAAGGGGAAGGCGGGGAGAAAGGAACGACCATGACAAACCTGATCGACCGCCGCGCCGTCCTTGCCGGGCTCGCCGGCCTTGCGGCCGCACCGGCGCTACCGGCTCTCGCCCAGGGTGCTGCGGGCACCGTCGTGCTCTACACCTCGAACAATGCGCAGGCCGTGGACGCCGTGCTCGGCGTCGCCAAGGACAAGCAGGCAAAACTCAAGATCAGCACGATCACCGGCGGCTCAGGCCAGCTCCTGCGCCGGATCGAGGCTGAAGCCGCCAAGCCCCAGGCCGATCTGTTCTGGAGCTCGAGCGCCAATACGCTCGGCGCCTTCAAGCCGCTCTTCGAGCCCTATGCCTCGCCGGAAGCGGCCGCGATCCCGGCAGCCCTGCGCCAGCCGGAGAACCTCTGGACGGCCTCGAACGTCCATCTCGTCGTGGCCATGGTCAACAAGAACCAGCTCGGCGGCAAGCCGGCGCCAAAAACCTGGAAGGAGCTGCTCGACCCGGCCTTCAAGGGCAAGATCATCATCGCCGACCCCGCCAACAGCTCGACCRCCTATACGATCCTGTGGGGCGTCGAGAAGCTGCTCGGCCCCGATGGGCTGAAGGCGCTCGCCGCGAACCTGACGGTCTCCAGCGCCGCCTCGACCGTGCTGCGCAGCGTCGGCCAGGGCGAATACCCGATCGGCCTGACCTTCGAGTCGAACGCCTATGCCTATGTCGCCGGCGGTCAGCGCGAGATCTCGCTGGTCTACCCCAGCGAGGGCACGTTCAGCACGCCGGAATTCCAGGTGCTGATCAAGGGTGCGCCGGGCGGCGCCACGGCAAAGGCCGCCTATGACCTGATGCTCTCGAAGGAGGCCCAGATCGCCCTTCTGGAGAACGCCTTCCGCCGGCCGAGCCGCAGCGATATCGACGTCTCCAAACATGTCGAGCTGCCGGCCATGGACAGCGTCAAGGTCTTCGGCATCGACGAGGACGAGGCGGCCGCCAAGCGCGACGAATTCCTGAAGCGCTGGCAGTCCTTCGCCAGCGCCGCGAAGTAAGGGCGAAAGCTCCCCTCTCTTGAAAACGCCCGGCCACGGTTTCCGCGGCCGGGCGTTTTTTTTGCCTCGGGTTGTGTCACGCGCGCGGCGCGCTCAGTTCCTGGCCCCGAGCGCAAGGCGGCAGGCCAGCCCCGCGAACACGCCGGCGAGCAGATACTGGGGCAACCTGGGGAAGCGGAGCCGGCCGGCAACAAGGCTACGAAGCCGGGTGCCGAGCAGGATCACCGCGCCATTCACGAGGAAGCCGATGCCGTTGATGATCGTGGCCAGCACCAGCATCTGCGCCACCATCGAGCCGCCTTCAGGCGTCACGAATTGCGGAAACAGCGCCAGGACGAAGAGCGCCATTTTTGGATTGAGCAGGTTGGTCGCAAGGCCCTCCCCGAGGATCCGCCGCCCTGACAGCCGCTGCAGCGTCGCTGTCGGAGAAAACCCTGCTCCGTCCGCGCGCAAGGTCTTCCAGGCGAGATAGAGCAGATAGGCGCAGCCGGCCCAGCGCAGGATCTCATAGGCGATCGGCACGGTCAGGAAGAGCTGGGACAGCCCGAGCGCGGCAGCAAGCGCATGGCAATAGGTGCCGAGCGCGATGCCGGCATAGGTCAAAAACCCGGCGCTGCGCCCCTGGCTGATGCTGCGCGAGGCAATCAGCAGCATGTCGGGGCCGGGCGTGGCGGTGAGCACCACGGAAGCGGCGGCAAAGAGCATGAGGGTGGAGAGATCCGGCATTGCGATTTCCTTCGAAAGGAGCCGGAATTCCGCTCTACCAGGATTCGCTGGTCGGGCAAGGCGCCCTCCCCGGTGCGACCGGCGGCGCCAGCGGCAGATCGAACGCGCGCGGCGATTTCGGGCTCACCGTCAGCGCTCTCACGACCACGCTCGAGCTGACGCGCGGTGCGCGCTACGGCCCCTTTCAGCGAACACGGACACTTCACGGAGACCGCCCCCCGAACGCGGCGAGCGCCGGGGCGGCCCAGGCGGAAGGTCCCGCAGCGACGATAATCAAATGACAAAATACGTGTGACGAATATTGACATTCGTCACACGTTAGCCGATCATGCTTGCGCTACCGGTGTTTCCTGAAGGTGCGATCCGCGCGTCAAACCCGCGATCCAGACCTTCCGCAGCACCCCTGTCCGGCCTCACAACAGTTCGAGGGCGCCATGCGCGGATCACCACTGCTTTCCAACGTCTTTCGCGCCACATCCATTGTGGGGCTCGCCGCGGTGCTCGCCGGTTGCGGGCCTTCGGACGGCGCAGAGCGCGCCGAAACGCACGACCAGGCCCGCCCCGTCCTGGCTCCGGCCGTCGCCTTCGAGCCAAGGACCGGCGAGCGCAGCCTCGTCGGTGTCATTCGTGCCCGCGTCGAAAGCGATCTTGGCTTCCGCGTGCAGGGGAAGGTCGCCAAGCGGCTCGTGAATGTCGGGGACGTGGTCCGGGACGGCGACGTGCTCGCMACGCTCGACGAGGCCGATTTCGGGCTCCAGGTCGCACAGGCCGAGGCGGAGCGCGCGGCAGCGGCCGCAAGCCGGGCGCAGGCCGAGGCCGATTTCGATCGCGCCAGGTCGCTGATCAAGCAGGGGTGGACGACAGCCGCCACGCTCGACGCAAGGCGCGCCGCTTCGGAGGAGGCGCGGAGCCGCCTCGCCCGCGCTGAACGTGCGCTGGACCTCGCCAGGAACGCCTCGTCCTACGCCGTCCTGCGCGCCGACGCGAACGGTGTCATCACGGCGACCGCGGTCGAGCCCGGCCAGGTCGTCCAGCCGGGATACGCGGCGATCCGGCTTGCCCGCACAGCAGAAAAGGAGGCCGTCGTGGCGATCCCGGAGGCCTCGGTCGAACGCGCGCGACAGGCGAAGGCCGTCGTCACGCTCTGGTCGAACGCCGGGGTCCGCTATGGCGCGACCTTGCGTGAACTGTCGCCTGCCGCCGACGCCGCGACGCGGACCTATCTCGCGCGCTTCCCTGTCGCGGCAGCAGGCCCGGAAGTGCAACTCGGCATGACGGCGACCGTAACCCTGACCGATTCCGATCCCGAGCGCATCGTTCGCCTGCCGCTGACAGCGCTCGTCAACCAGGGCGCGGGGCCGTCGGTGTGGACCGTGCGCCCGGACGGAAAGCTCGCAGCCAAGCCGGTCACTGTCGCCGTCTACGAAGCGAAGGACGTGATCGTCTCTGCCGGGCTCGCGGAGGGCGACCGCGTGGTCCTGCTTGGCGCGCAGAAGCTTGACGCCGGCCTGACCGTTCGCGCCGTCGATCAATTCTCATTCTGAGAAGGCCCAGGACGCCATGAAAGAATTCAACCTTTCGCGCTGGGCTGTCGAGCACCGCGCCCTCGTCCTCTTCCTGATCATCGTGATCGCGATAGCGGGGACGTTGTCTTTCATGCGGCTCGGGCGTTCGGAGGATCCGAACTTCACGATCAAGGACGCCGTGCTGACGGCGGTGTGGCCAGGCGCCACTGCGCGCGAGATGCAGGACCAGGTCGCCGACCCCATCGAGAAGAAGCTGCAGGAGCTGGCCTATTTCGACAAGGTGCAGACCTATGTGAAGCCGTCCTTTGCGGCCATGCAGATCTCGTTCAAGGACAGCACTCCGCCGGCCGAGGTCGCGGGCCTGTTCTATCAGCTCCGCAAGAAGATGGACGATGTCCGGCCCTCCCTGCCGGCGGGCGTGATCGGCCCGAACGTCAATGACGAGTACGGCGATGTCGACTCGATCCTCACGATGCTGACGGGCGACGGCGCAGACTACGCTCAGCTCAAGAAGGTCGCCGACGCGTTGCGGCAACGGCTGCTCCGGGTTCCCGGCGTCGCGAAGGTGAACATCTACGGCGTCCAGCCGGAGCGCATCTATGTCGAGTTCAGCCATGCCAAGTTGGCGACGCTCGGCGTGGCGCCGCAGGCGCTCTTCGACTCGCTGGCCCGCCAGAACGACGTGACGCCCRCCGGGACCGTCGAGAYGAACGCGCAACGCATTCCGCTTCGCGTCACCGGAGCGCTCGACGGCGTCAAGGCGGTGGCCGAAACGCCGGTCGATGCCGGAGGACGCACCTTCCGGCTCGGCGATATCGCAACCGTGACGCGCGGCTTCGTCGACCCACCGAGCTTTCTTGTCCGCCAACGCGGCGAACCCGCGCTCGGCGTGGGCGTCGTGATGGCGCGCGGCGCYAATATCCTGAATTTCGGCAAGGAGGTGGCCGCCGCGACGCGTGCGTTCCAGTCGGACGTGCCGCAGGGGGTCAAGTTCGAGCAGATTGCCGACCAGCCCGAGATCGTCGCGGAGTCGATCTTCGAGTTCGAGCGCTCCTTCGTCGAAGCGCTCGCCATCGTGCTCGGTGTCTCGTTCCTGTCGCTCGGCTGGCGCACGGGGATCGTGGTCGCACTTTCGGTGCCGCTGGTGCTCGCAGCCACCTTCGTCGTGATGTACATGCTCGGCATGGACCTGCACCGGATCACGCTCGGTGCGCTGATCATCGCGCTCGGGCTGCTGGTCGACGATGCCATCATCGCGGTCGAGATGATGGTGGTGAAGATGGAGCAGGGCTACGACCGCATCCAGGCCGCAGCCTTTGCCTGGCGATCGACCGCCTTCCCGATGCTGACCGGCACCGCCGTCACGGTCGCGGGCTTCCTGCCCGTCGGCTTCGCGAAATCGGGTGCGGGCGAGTATGCCGGCGGCATCTTCTGGGTCGTCGGGATCGCGCTCGCCCTGTCCTGGATCGTGGCGGTGGTCTTCACGCCCTATCTCGGGGTCCTGCTGCTGCCGTCGTCGCTGTCCAAGGGCGGCGCACACGGAGACCCCGGCGCGATCTACGATACCCGCCTGTACCGCGCCCTGCGCCGGGCGATCCAGATCTGCGTGCGTTGGCGGCTGACGACTGTCGTCGTCACGGTCGGCATCTTCGCCGCTGCTGTCGTCGGGTTCGGCTTCGTCCAGCAGCAATTCTTCCCGTTATCGGAGCGCAAGGAGCTCTTTCTCCAGCTCCGTCTTCCCGAGGGCTCGTCGATCGGAGCCACGTCCGGCGTCGTCGCCGAAGCCGAAAGGCTGATCGGTCAGACC
>NZ_JBFTLD010000093.1:0-22012 GCF_056396265.1 Allobosea sp. 05T422_2
GGCCGGCCAGATCCTCGTGGATGAACTGAACCGGTTGCACCAGATCGCGCGCCAGCGCGATCTTGACCTGCTGGAAGCCCCGCGCGCCGAGCTGCTGGCAGAGCGAGATGACGCTGCCCTCGCTCGCGCCGGTGCGCTCGGCCACTTCGGTGACCGACATATGCACCACCTCGGCGGCATGGGTCATGAAGAAATCGGCGATGCGGGCAGCTTTGGGCGGCAGGTTGGCGCGCAGCGCCTGCAGGCGTTCGAGTGCCCCCTCGAGACCGGGCGTGCCGGTGCCCTTGCGCCTTTCGGTGCCTGGTTCGCCGGGGGCGGCCTCGGCCGATCCGGGATTGCGATTCGACGCCGTCATGCCGGGAAGGCCAGCATGCCGGCCGGGTCACGACAAGGCGCATTCGCCGCGATGGCGGGGAAGACCCCGTCGCGAAGCTCGAAATAGCGCAGGCCAAGGCGCCGTGCGCCCTCACCATCGGTCGCCGGGTTGTCCCCAACCATCAGCACCGCATTCCTGGACAGCCCGAGCAGCGCCAGGCCGGCCTCGAACAAGGCGGGTTCCGGCTTGCCGATGATGCGGTACGGCACGGGGCCAGTGCAGGCGAGCAGCGCCGCCAGCAATGCGCCGGTCTCCGGCACCACCGCGCCATCCGGGCCGGGATGGACGAGATCGGGATTGGCAGCGACGAGCTCGGCGCCGCTGCGTACCGCATTGGCTGCAAGCATCAGGCGTTCATAGGAAAAATGCCGGTCGCGTCCGAGAAAGACGATGTCCGGCCGCTCCTGCACCGGGACAAGGCCGCGGTCGCGGGCATGGATCATCAGGCTCTTGCTGGCCATCATGGAGATGCGGGCTCGGGGCTGCCGGCGCGCGATTTCGTCGAGCGCGGTCGAGCCGGCAAGAACGATCCGGCGCGGCGCGATGACCAGGCCAAGACGCTTCAGGGCACGCGACAATTCGAGCGGCGTATGCTCGGCATCGTTGGAGACGATGACGAAACGGCCGTCCAGGCTTTCGAGAAAGGCATTGGCGCCGGGAAGCATCTGCCGGCCGCGCACCAGGGTGCCGTCGAGATCGACGAGACACCCCTGAATGCCGTGAAACGACCCCATCGCGCGAATCCAAACCCTGTCAGCAAGTGAGGCTCGTCCATGAACTGAGATAAACTCAGTGTCAAATTCAATATCGAATGAGATTATTTCATCATCCTGTCATGAAGCGCGGCCAAGAACGAGCCCGTCGCAGCACGGGCCACGACTGAGGCCGGGCATGCAGGGCGACGTCCGGCGGCTCCAGGCAGGAGGAAGACATGCTTGAATTCCTCGTAGGCCGGCTGCTGCGCATGGGCATCACGCTTTGGGTGATCGCCTCGGTCGTCTTCCTCGCCACGCGCCTGACGGGCAACCCGATCGACTTCCTGATGCCGGAAGGGCTGGATGCCGCCTCGCGCCGCGAGATGATTGCCTATTGGGGGCTCGATCGTTCCGTCGCCGAGCAGTACTGGCTGTTCTGGCGCTCGCTTCTTTCAGGCGATTTCGGCCTGGGATTGATGGAGCGCCGGCCGGTCGCGACGATCTTCACCGAACGGCTCTGGCAGAGCGCCTCGCTCCTGGTCGCGACCCTGGCGCTGACGATCTGCATCGGCGTGCCGGCCGGTATCCTGRCTGCCGTCTGGCGCGGCCAGGGGCGCGGCAGCGCCGTGCTCTTCACGGCCTTTTTCTGCTACGCCATCCCGAATTTCGTGCTCGCCATCCTGCTGCTGCTGGTCTTCTCCTACACGCTGCACTGGCTGCCCAGCGCCGGCTCGGCCACACTCGCGCATTACGTCATGCCGACGGTCGCGCTCTCGGCCTATTTCGTCGCGGCGCTGGTCCGCTACACTCGCAACGCCATGCTCGACGTCCTCTCGCAGGACTATATGCGCACGGCCCGGGCCAAGGGGCTCGCCGAGAGCAGCATCATTCTCCATCACGGCCTGCGCAACGCGTTGATCCCGGTCATCACGGTGCTCGGCCTGCAAATCACCACGCTCGTCTCGGGAGCGGTGGTGGTCGAGACCGTCTTCGCCTGGAACGGCGTCGGCGACCTGCTGGTCGGAGCGACGCTGCGCCGCGACTATCCCGTCCTGCAATTCGGCGTCCTCGTCGTCGCCTCCGCCGTCATCGTCGTCAACCTACTGGTCGATCTCGCCTATGCGCTGGTCGATCCGCGCGTGCGCCTGGCTGGAGCCTGAGCGGTAATGACCGATACCCTCGACGCCAAAATTGCAGGTGCCAAGATCGTGCTTGCCCCGCAGCACAAGCCGCGCCGGCGCTTCGCGCGTCCGGCCGGCATGAACGCCCTGGTCGTCGCGGCCGCGCTTCTGGCGCTCGTGCTCGTCCTCCTGGCGGTGCTCGCGCCCGTGCTTGCGCCCTTCGACCCCGACCAGCAGAAACTGCTGGCGCGGCTGCGGCCCCCGCTCGGTTTCGAGCGCGCCAATCCGGCGCATTGGCTCGGCACCGATCAACTCGGCCGCGATCTGCTCTCGCGCTGTCTGTACGGCCTCAGGCTGACGCTGGCGCTCGCGCTGTTTGGAACGCTGATCGGGCTCGTCATCGGCGTCGCGCTCGGGCTCGTCGCCGGGCAACTCGGAGGCCGGGTCGATGCGCTGGTCATGGGGCTCGTCGACATCAAGCTGTCACTGCCCTTCACGCTCGTCGGGCTGCTCGTGGTTGCGCTGGCGGGAACCGATGTCGCGGTGCTGATCGGCGTGCTGGGCATCGCCTATTGGGCCCATTTCACCAGGCTTGTGCGCGCCCAGGTCCTCGGCCTGCGGGAACTGCCCTTCATCGAGGCGGCCCGAGCCGCCGGAGCGACCCGCTGGCACATCGCGACCGTCCACATGATCCCCAATATCGTCTCGCCGGTCGTGGTGATGGCGAGCCTGAACTTCTCGAACCTGATCCTGCTGGAATCCGCCCTCTCCTTCCTCGGGCTCGGCGTCCAGCCCCCCACTGCCACGCTCGGCTCCATGGTCGGCCAGGGGCGCGACTACATGGCCTCCGCACCCTGGATCGTGGTGGTGCCGGCTGCGGCGATCGTGCTCGTGAGCCTCGCCGCCATGCTGCTCGGCGATTTCCTGCGCGACCATTTCGACGTGCGCCTGCGCGAACGCTGACGCGCCGCCTCCACCTTGCCTGCCGAACCACCTTCGCTCCAACCGAAAGGGCTGAACTGATGCTCAAGACCTTGCTGAAGACCGCGCTCGCCGCCGCGCTCGCGACAACCGCCCTGACCGGGCTTGCTCGCGCCCAGGAGCTCAAGGTCGGCGTGCAGAACATGGCGCCCTGGCTCGATCCCGGCCGCGATTTCTCCAATGTCGGCTCGCAGTTCTATTTCAACGCCTTCGACCCGCTGATCGGCAAGGACGCCACCCGCGCCGAGAGCGTCTGGCAGCCGGGCATCGCCACGAGCTGGAAGCAGGTTTCTCCGACCGAGATCGAACTCAAGATCCGCCAGGGCGTGACCTTCCACAACGGCGCTCCGATGACGGTCGAGGATGTGGTCTTCTCCTTCGACCGCATCATCAACGCGAGTTTTGCGCCCTATAGCGTGCGCAAGCGCGACACGCTGCCCAACATGGCCAAGGTCGAGGCGGTCGATGCCGAGACCGTGCGGATCACCGCGACGAAGCCCGAACCGCTGTTCGACACCCTGCTCAATGTGCAGCAGGGCATGATCGTACCTAAGAAATACATCATGGCCCTGACGGGCGATCCGAACGTCGCCGAGCCGGCCGATTTCGAGGCCTTCGCGCTGAAGCCCGTCGGCACCGGCCCCTACAAGATCACCGAATTCGTGCCGAACCAGCGCCTCGTCTATGAGCGCTTCGACGGCTTCTGGGGCGAGAAGGCGCCGTTCCAGAAGGTCACGGTGCAACGCATCCCGGAACTCTCGGGCCGGTTGACGGCCTTGAAGAATGCCGAGGTCGACCTGATCACCAATGTCCCGCCGGACCAGCTCGAGCCGATCGCCTCGGACGCGAAGCTCAAGGTCGAGGGCATGCAGACGCCGCTCTTTCACGTCGTCATCTTCAATACGCAGAACCCGAAGATGGCCCATCCGAAGCTGCGCCAGGCGCTCTCCTACGCCATCGCCCGCAAGACGCTGAACGAGGCGCTCTGGTTCGGCAAGGCGAAGGTGCCGACGAGCCATAGCTTCCAGCAGTTCGGCCAGCTCTACATGCCCGAGCTCGCCACCTTCGAGTACGATCCGGCCAAGGCCAAGGCCCTGCTCAAGGAAGCCGGCTATGACGGCACCCCGATCCGCTACGACGTTCAGGCCGCCTACTACACCAATGGCCTGCTCGCCGCGCAGGCGATCCAGGAGATGTGGGCCGCCATCGGCGTCAAGACCCAGCTCAACGTCACCGAGCAATGGACCGGCTCCGATCCGACCATGATGGCGCGCGCCTGGTCGAACCCGATGTATTTCCCGGATCCCGCGGGCGCCTTCGGCATCATGTGGGCTCCGACCGGCAATTCCGCCTCGGAAGGTCGCTTCAAGGCTGACGACGCCTATATCGCGCTGTGGGAGCGCTTCCGCTTCTCGACCGACCTCGGCGAGCGCAAGAAGGCCTATGCCGATCTGATGCAGGCGATCAAGAACGACCCGCCGGTGCTGCCACTCTATCAGCCCTACGAGTCATACGGCATGAAGCGCTCGCTCGCCTGGCGGCCCCTGCCCGGGCACATCCCCTATGTCCTCGACTTCCGTGCCGGCCGCGTGACGCTCGCCGCCCGCTGAACCAACCGGGAGGGGTCGGCCCGGGCCGGCCCCTCCGTTTTCGCCCTCGTCCTTCGCATCGTGAGCCCAGCCATGGCCAAGCCTCTTCGCCCCGCCTCCCTTCGCCTCGCAATCGTCGCCGATATCCATCACGGTGAGAACAGCTTCACCAAGATGGGCAGCCAGGCCCTGCCGCTCATGGCCGAGTTCCGCCGCTTCGTTGAGGACGCGAAGCCCGATGCCGTCATCGATCTCGGCGACCGCATCTCGGACCGCGACCATGCGACCGACCTGCGACTGGAGCAGGAGGTGGCGGATGCATTTTCTGCCATCGCCGCGCCGCGCTTCCATCTCTGCGGCAATCATGACCGCGATCACCTGAGCGTCGCCGAGAACGAGGCCATCCTGCGCCAGCCGCTCGGCCATCGGACCATCGATCTGGGCGATTGGCGCCTCGTGCTCTGGGCGGCGGATTCACGGATCCACCGCCCGGGCGGCTTCATCCTGACCGAGGCCGACCTGCTCTGGCTCGCCGCGACGGTCAACGCCGCCGATCGCCCGCTMGCGATCATGAGCCATGTCCCGCTTTCCGGCCACGCCCAGACCGGCAACTACTATTTCGAGCGCAATCCCGAATTCTCGACCTATCCCGGTGCCGAGCGCGCACGCGCCGTGCTGCGTCAGGCCCGGGTTCCGGTCCTCTGCCTCGCCGGGCATGTCCACTGGAACACGCTGACGATCGTCGACGGCATCCCGCATCTGACGCTGCAATCGCTGACCGAGAGCTTCACCACCATGCCGCAGCCAGCGGGCGCCTGGGGGCTGCTGGAGCTCGGCGCGACGATCGACTGGACGGTCCATGGCAATGACCCCTTCGTCGCGAAACTCGATGCCGCCGACACGCTTCGGCGCTGGATGACGCCGTTGCAGCCCTTTTCGGAGCATCCGGAACTGCGCCGCCGCCATCCTTCGCTGGCGGCGGAGTGACCGACGATACGATCGTGCCGACAGGCGACAGGCCAGACGGCCTGATCCCGTGCTAGAGAGCGGCATTGGGGGGGCGGCCATGGCACAGATTGCGAATGACACGCGCTTTTGGGACCGGGCCGCGCGGAAATACGCCGCCGGTCCGATCGCGGACATGGCAGGCTACGAGCGCACGCTGGAGCGCACGCGGCATTATCTTGGGGGCAGCGATACGGTCCTCGAATTCGGCTGCGGCACCGGCACCACGGCGCTGAGGCTCGCGCCTCATGTCGGGCGCATCGTGGCGACGGATATCTCCAGCGAGATGATCGCGATCGCCCGGGGCAAGGCCGAGGCCGCAGCTTGCGGCAATGTCGCGTTCGAGGTCGCGACGCCGGCTGCGATCTCGGAGCCTGACGCGACATTCGACGTCGCGCTGGGGTTTAATGTGCTGCATCTGATCACGGCGCGGGAGGCGGCCCTGGCCGGCGTCCATCGGCTGCTGAAGCCGGGCGGGATCTTCATCTCCAAGACGCCATGCCTGTCTGAGATGAACCTGCTCCTGCGCCTCGTCGTGCCCCTGATGCAGCGCCTCGGCAAGGCGCCCTCAGTCAGCTTTCTCAGCACGGACGAGCTCGAACGCGAGATCGCGGCCGCGGGGTTCGAGATGATCGGGCGCGAGCACCACGCCTCGCGCGGCCGGGATGCCCGGCCGTTCCTCGTGGCACGGAAGCGCTGACGCCCCGCGGAACGAAGGCCGGTCGGAACCCGGCCGCTTTCACATCTGCGGAGTTTGAGCGCCTGCCCCAGCGCGACCATCCGCAGCGGCTGACGAGCATGAGCTTCAGGTGCAGATTATAGCCGGGTCCCCCTCCCGGCCGAGCGCATCCGCGCCGCTTCAAACCTGTCGACCGCAGCCTCGCTTGCCTGGATTCGGTCGTTGGATTCTCCGCGCGTCCCGGCAGCGCGCAGGACACCGTGCCGACAACAAAACTTCTGCGCCATCCGATAATCGGAGAGGATCTCTGTCGATATCGCCGTGCATTTGAAGACCTTTTCCGGATAGCGCACGCTAATTTGGCGCCAATCCCAATGTTCTCGAAGGCAAAGGCGTTGCTTCCATGAGTCTGTTCGCTTTGATCCGCTGGCCGGTCCTGGCCATGTCGGCAGCGTTGATCTTTGCAGGTCCTCAGAAATCAGCCGCAGCCGAGACGCTGACCATCGCGCAAGGAAACGACATCCTTTCGCTCGACCCGGCCAATCACGGCAATAACAGCACCGAGTCGGCGCTGGTGAACATCTACGATTACCTGGTCAACAAGGATTTCAGCCAGGGACAACTGCGCTTCACCCCGCGTCTCGCCATCTCCTGGAGCAGCGATGACAATATCCATTGGACGGTGAAGCTGCGCGACGACGTCTACTGGCACAACGGCGACAAATTCACCGCGCAGGACGTCAAGTTCACAATCGAGCGGTCGCAGCAGGACAAGAAGCTGATCAGTTCCGGCAAGTTCCGCCGGATCAAAGCGGTCGAAGCCCCCGACGACACGACCCTGCKGATCGAAACCGACGGGCCCGATACGCTGCTGCTGCACGCCTTCGTCGGCAACGGCGCCGGCATCCTGCCCAAGGCGGCGTTCGAGAAGGCGGGCAAGGACGAGTTCTTCAAGCAGCCGGTCGGCACCGGGCCCTATGTCTTCAAGCAATGGGTCAAATCCGACCGCGTCGTCCTGGCGAAGAACCCGCGCTGGTGGKGCGGCACGCCGAAATGGGATGGCGTCCTCATCCGCTCGATTCCGGAAACCACGACGCGCGTGGCCGAGCTCCTGACCRGCGGCGTCGATATCGCCGTGAACGTTCCGCCGGAAGACATCGCGCGCCTGAATGACAACAAGGGCACGCGCGCCATCACCTTCGACATCGCGCGCAACCTCGCTTTGCATGTCCGCACCGGCAAGGACCGCGTCACGGGCGATCCGCGCGTCCGCGAGGCGATCGACCTCGCCATCGACCGCAATGCCATCGTGCAGCAGGTGCTGGAAGGGCATGGCGGGGCGACGCGCGGCTTCTTCCCGCCGGCGATCCCGGGCTTCGCCCCGGAGCTGAGCCGCGACATCCGCTTCGATCCGGAACGCGCGAAGGCGCTGCTGCGCGAGGCGGGCTACAGCGACCGCAAGCGTCCCCCCATCAAGATCAGCACGCCGAGCGGCCGCTATGTGAAGGATCGCGAGATCGTCGAGGCGGTCGCCGGCTATCTCGAGGATGCCGGCTTCCGCGCACAGGTCGAGGTGCTCGACTGGACCGTCTACAATAACAAGGTCGTCGGCGACGGTTTTGGCGAGCTCTATCTCTGGGGCATGGGCTCCTACACCGACGCCTCGACCCTCTTCGTCGACAATTTCAAGCGTCACTACGACTGGTCGGACGAGAGTTTCGAGAAGCTCGCCGCCTCCGTTCGCCAGGCGAAGAGCGAGGCCGACCGCATCGCCATCTCGCAGCAGGGCCAGCAGATCGTCGCCGAACAGCGCGTCCGCATCGGCCTGCTCTTCCCGCAATCGATCTACGGCGTCAGCGATCGCATCATCTATACCGGGCGCTTCGACGAAATGATCGCGGCCGAGGACGTCTCGCGCCCATGAGCGGACGCTCTCCCCTCAAGGCGCTGCTGCAATTCGTGCCGGTGCTCTACATCGTCTCGCTGATCGTCTTCGTGCTGGTCTATCTGACAGGCGATCCTTCGGCGCTGCTGATCCCGGAGGATGCAAGCGAAGACGATCGCCTCACGCTGGTCGCGGCGTGGGGGCTCGATCGGCCCTGGTATGTCCAATATCTCCGCTACATGGGCAATATCCTGACCGGGGATTTCGGCGTCTCCTATCGCTACGGCACCGATGCCCTGCCGGTCGTGCTCGAACGCATTCCGGCAACCCTGACGCTGACGGCGGGCGGCCTCGTCGTCGCGATCCTCATCGCCCTGCCGACCGGCATCTTCGCTGCGCTCAAGCGCAACAGCATGCCGGATTTCGCGATCTCMGCCGTGACGATCCTCGGCAAGGCGATGCCGAATTTCTGGGTCGGCATCATGCTGATCCTCGTCTTCGGCGTCTGGCTCCGGCTGGTTCCGGTCTCCGGCAGCGGCAGCTTCGCGCATCTGATCCTGCCGGCGCTGACGCTGGGCACCGGCTTTGCCGCCGAGCTGACCAAACTGATCCGGTCCAGCCTGCTGGAGGTCATGGGCCAGGACTATATCCGGACCGCCCGGGCCAAKGGCGTGCCGGAGATCCTCATCATCCTCCGCCATGGCCTGCGCAATGCGCTGATCCCGGCCCTGACCATGACCTCCCTCCATGCCATCGCGCTGCTTGGCGGGGCTCTGGTCACGGAGACGGTGTTCTCCTGGCCGGGTCTCGGCCAGCTCGTCGTGCAGGCGGTCTACACCAAGGACATGGCGGTCATCCAGATCGCCGTGTTCGTCATCACCATCATGGCTCTGACGATCAACCTGACGACGGACGCCCTCTACCGGCTGATCGATCCCCGCCTGCGGCATTGATCGACCCGAGATGAAAACGATGCAGATATCCCTCCCGCTTCCCCGTATCCCGCGCCTGCCGCGCGTGCTGCGCTCGCTTCTGTCGAACAAGGCGGGCCTCGCCGGCCTTGCCATCGTCGCCGCGATCGCCGTCACCGCGCTGCTCGCCGACCATCTCGCGCCGCTCGACCCGCTGCGGCGGAACCTTTCGCTGAAGCTGCTCCCGCCGGCCTGGCTCGAGGGCGGCAATCCGCGACATCTGCTGGGTACCGACAGCCAGGGGCGGGACCTGCTCAGCCGCATCATCTTCGGGGCGCGCACCTCGCTGACGGTCGGCCTTGCCGCCGTCGCCCTCTCCAGCCTGATCGGCCTTTCGCTCGGCCTGCTCGCGGGCATGGCGGGCGGCAGGGTCGATGCGCTGGTCATGCGCGTGATCGACGCGATGCTGGCGATCCCGACGATGCTGTTCATGCTTGTCGTCGCCCTCGTCGCGGGAACCGGGCTCGTCCCGCTCGTCGTCGTCATCGCCGCGACCAATTGGGTCGGCTGCGCGCGGATCGTCAGGGCCGATGTGCTCAGCGTGAAGGAAATGGACTATGTCGCGGCGGCGCGGTCGATCGGCGCGCGCCCGCTCGGCCTGATCCTGCGGCACATCCTGCCCAATATCCTGTCCTCCTTCGTGGTCGTCTCGACCATGAATGTCGGCACCGTCATCCTGGCGGAATCCTCCCTCAGCTTCCTCGGCTTCGGCATCCAGCCGCCCGAGATCTCCTGGGGGCAGATGCTGAGCGAGGGACGCCAGTACCTGGCGACCAGCTGGTGGGTTGCGACCTTCCCCGGCATCGCGATCACGCTGACCGTGCTCGGCGTCATCCTGCTCGGCGACTGGCTGCGCGATCATCTCGATCCGCGCCTCGATTGAGCGCAGCCCCCTCTATTCACTTTGCCAGAGAATTCCATGACCATCGTCGCCCAGAACGCACGCAAGCCCCGCAGGCTCCATCTCGGCCTGTTCCACCAGCCGATCGGCCGGCATCCGGCGGCGTGGCGGCAAGACACCGCGCAGGGCCATCCAGAGGATATCGACTGGGCGATCCGGATCGCCCGCAAGGCCGAGGAAGGACTGTTCGACATGTTCTTCCTGGCGGACAACCTGGCTGGCCCGGAGCCCGGTGCGCAGGGCAAGGCCGGTGGGCTCGAGCCCCTGACCCTTCTCTCGGCGCTGGCGGTTGCGACCTCGAAGATCGGCCTCGTCGGCACGATTTCGACCAGCTTCGCTGAGCCTTACAACGTGGCGCGGCAGCTCGCATCGCTCGACCATATCAGCCATGGCCGCGCCGGCTGGAACGTCGTCACCACCCAATCGGACCGGGCGGCCGAGAATTTCAGCCTCACTGCCCTGCCCGATCACGCCGCCCGCTATGAGCGCGCAGGGGAGTTCGTGCAGGTCGTACGCGGCCTCTGGGACAGCTGGGCCAATGATGCCCTCATCATGGACCGGAAATCCGGCACGTTCCTCGATACGCAGCGGGTGCGCCTGCTTGCGCATAAGGGCGCGCATTTTTCCGTCCGCGGGCCGCTCAACATCTCGCGGCCGCCACAGGGCCACCCCGTCATCATCCAGGCCGGCTCCTCGCGCGACGGCATCGGGCTCGCGGCCGCCGAGGCGGATCTCGCCTTCACGGCGCAGGACACGATCGCCGACTCCCACGTCTATCGCGAGGCGCTGAGCGAGGCAGCGAAAGCCGCCGGACGCAAGGCACCCAGCCTCCCGATCCTACCCGGAATCATGCCGATCGTCGGGCGGACCGATGCCGAGGCGCGCGAGAAATTCGCGGCGATGCAGGAGCATACCGACATCGCCGCCGGCATCCGGCAGCTGTCGGGGCGCTGGGGTTATGACCTGTCCGGCCATCCGCTCGACGGGCCCGTGCCGGAGCCGGGCGAACGCATCCATGGCGAGAGCCGGGTGCGCCTGCTCCTGAACAAGGCGCGCGCCGAGAACTACACGCTACGCGAACTCGCAGCGCTCGCCATCGCCTCCCATGGCCATCGCATCATCATCGGCTCGCCCCGGACGATCGCCGACGACCTGCAATCATGGTTCGAGCAGGGCGCTGCAGACGGCTTCAACCTGATCCCGGCTTCGATGCCCGACGGGCTCGACGATTTCGTCGATCTGGTGATCCCGGTCCTGCAGGAACGGGGATTGTTCCGCCGACATTACGAGGAAGCCAGCCTGCGCGAGCGCTTTGGCCTCGACCTCCCCCGGCTCGCTGCGTTCACGAACTGAGCTGCTGGCTCCGAGGCGCACTGATCGCGAGGCGGATAAATTCCTTCCGTCTCGCCCGCCGACTGTGGAACTATAGATCTCCAAATAACCCTCAGCATAGCCAAATATACTTATTGTACTGACAGTATTGATTGCGCAACCGGTTCGGATACGAATGCCATGGGCGCTTATTCCCGCTCAACGACAAATTCCGGAACCGTGCCATGACTGACTTGATCGTGCGATCTTCTCCCTTCGATGGGAAAGCAGAGGTTTTGATCGAAGGGCTTGTTGCCGAGTACGACGGCCGATACGGGGCCAATAGCAGGCCAGGCGGCGCGCGCACCGAGATCCTGCGCTACCCCCCAGAGGCCTTCGCCCCGCCTTTGGGAGATTTCCTGCTCCTGCGGCGCGGCGACGAGACCATCGCGGGCGGCGCCTTCATGAGCCATGACGACGAGACAGCCGAGCTCAAGCGCATCTGGACGCGGGACGATCTGCGGCGGCAGGGGCTGGCACGGCAGATCGTGCTCGCGCTCGAAGAGGCGGCGGCCGAGATCGGCTACACCCGGGCCTATCTCACCACCGGGTTCCGGCAGCCGGAAGCGACGGGCCTGTATCTGTCGCTTGGCTATCGGCCGCTCTTCGACACGACAGTCGACCCGACGCTCTATCGCTCCCTGCCCTTTGAAAAACATATCGGGGCGAAGGCCGGCACCGCCGGCAGCACAGCGATCTATCCCCCGGCCGCATCGCTCGACGACGCGACGGCCCGCGTCGCCATCGTCAAGGCCGAGCAGGAGGCGAAGATTGCGGCCAGGCTGGCGGCTCATCGCGCGGCGACGACACAGGTAGCAGCGGCTTGAGCGGCGCAGACGCAGTCTCGCCGGCAGCATGACGCTGCACGCCGCAGCGCCTGCCAATGAGGGGCAAGCGGCTGCCGAACATAGGCGACCGGCCACCCCGCCGGTCTTCGGTGGCATGCGCCACCTCTCCTGGGAGTGAGAGCATCATGGGAACGCAGAACGACCACTTTGCAGCGCTGGTCGGCAACACGCCGCTGCTGGAGCTGCGCCGCTTTGCCGAAAGGCTGGAGATCGCCTCCCGCGTCTTCGCGAAGATCGAGTATCTGAACCCGGCCGGCAGCATCAAAGACCGCACGGCCTGGGGCATCATTCGCGAGGCCGAGGAGAAGGGGGCGCTGAAGCCCGGACAGCTCATCGTCGATCTCACCAGCGGCAACACCGGCATCGGCCTCGCCGCCTTGGCAGCGGCGCGCGGCTACCGCTCGAAATTCTACCTTCGCAACACGATCAGCGAGGACAAGATCAGGCTGCTTCACCAATATGGCGCCGAAACCGTCCTGATCGACAACAGCGTATTCCTGGAAACCGGCGCTATCCACGCGATCATCGACCGCGTCCGCCGCGAGAATCCCGATGCGTATTACACCAACCAACGGGGAAACCCGGCAAACCCTCGCGTTCACTTCGAAACCACCGGGCCGGAGATCTGGCGCGAGACCAAGGGCGAGGTCGACATCTTCGTGGCCGCGGTCGGTACCGGCGGCACGATCTCCGGTACCGGCCGCTTCCTGAAGGCGCAGAAGCCCGGCGTGAAGGTCGTCGTCGTCGAGCCCGGCGCGGCCTCGATCCCCTCGGCGGAGACGCCCTACCCCGACAGCATCGAGGGCGTCCATAAGGTGACCGATGTCGAGGTCGCGTACCTGCCCGAGAATTTTGACGCTGCCGTCGTCGACGAGGCCATCGTGACCGACACGGCGCAGGCCCGCGCGTTCGCCMGGGCGCTGGCACAGGAGGAAGGCATCCTGGCGGGCACGTCGTCGGGAGCGGTGCTGTTTGCCGCCGCCACACTCGGCCGGCGCCCCGAAAACGCCGGCAAGACGATCGTCGCCATCGTTGCCGATAGCGGCGAACGCTATCTCAGCCCGCCCAAGCTCGGCCCCACCGTCGCGCAGACGGAAACGGCGAGCCCGCCCTCGCTCCCGGTCGCCGCTGCAGCCTACTAGGATTCGGGGCGGCGGGATTTGAGGAACCTGATTTTCGTCGCCACAGCCCCGAACAGGAACAAATCATCGCCTTTCCGCAATCAAAACGCACAGTTTGTTTCATTGATACAAATAATCATCTGAGCAATAATCCTGAACGTGAAGAGTAATCCTAACGTCTTCACCGCGGGATTTGCTGGAGTAGCTTGCGCCGCGTCAACAACGCTAAAAGCACCACGATCGCTCGTGGGCTCCTCTCTTGCTTTGGAGACGCGAATGCCCTTCCCGCTTGAACTGACAACGATCGGCCGGCAGCCCCCTTGCCGTCGAAGGCTATGATTTCGGAATTTTAGGCGGGCGCTCGTCGCTGCCGCGGACAGAACCGCGACAGCGGTCTCCCGATGCATCGGCCCTTGAAGCGGGACGCGGTCTTGCCGCTGCCCGGACGACCTCCCCCMTGGATTTCGTGATGTCTCCGATGCGCCGTTCTCCAGCGGCGCAGCGGCCGGGCGAACGCGCGAAATCGAGGCAAGCCCCCCTCCCTAGCCCTCTCCCATCCGCGAGCCGCCAACCATGTCCGACCTCACCGAATATCTCGCCCAGAAGCGCGACGCCGTGTTGCGCCGCAAGGCTCATGCCCGCACGCCGGAGGCCCGACCGCAGCGCCTGCAAGCCCGGGCCACGGCCGAAGGGCGCAGCGGCGTCCGCCGCATCCGGATCCGCGACTTCCAGGTCGTCAGCGACAGCCCGCCGGATTTTGCGGGCTATGATCTCGGCCCTAGCTCGCCGGAGCTGCTGCTCGGCGCGCTGTCCAGCTGCCTGACGCACACCTACCTGATCCAGGCGGCCGACCAGCAGATCGATCTGCGGGATGTTTCCGTCGAGGTGCAGGGCCAGCTCGATCCCCGCGCCGGCACGCCCGGTTTCGAGACGGTGCCAGTTTACCCCCACGACCTCTCCTACACGGTGCGGCTGACCACCGATGCGACCGATCTGGACGCCCTCAACGCCGCAGTCGAACGCTTCTGCCCGATCCTGAACCTGCTCCGACGCGGCACGGAGGTGCGTGGAACCGTCGAACGCATCCCGGCCAGCCGCGCCGCCGCCTGATCTTCTCACTCCCCTGCACGTGGCCGCTCACCGCAGCGGCAAAGGAGCAAACATGAGCCTTTTCACCAGCCAGCCCACCCGCCGCGCGCTCCTGCGCGGAGCCGCCGCACTCGCCGCCGCGCCGCTCGCCGGTCTCGCCGGGCATCACGCCTTCGCCCAGGCCGCACCGCTGGCGCAGCGCCAGACGATCAAGCTCGCCTGGGGCCAGACGGCCGTCTGCCAGTCGCCGATCTCGGTCGCTCTGAAGCAGGGCCTGTTCGAGAAATACAACATCGCGGTCGAGCCGGTGAATTTCAGCGGGCCGACAGATGCGCTGCTCCAGGCGATCGCCACCGGCCATGCCGATGGCGGCATCGGCATGGCGCTACGCTGGCTGAAGCCCCTCGAACAAGGTTTCGATGTCGGCCTGACCGTCGGCACCCATGGCGGCTGCATGCGACTGCTCGTCGCCGAGAATGCCGGCATCGGCAGCCTGAAGGACCTGAAGGGCAAATCCGTCGCCGTCACCGACCCGGCGAGCCCGGTACGCAACTTMTTCGCCATCCGTCTCGCCGAGATCGGCCTCGATCCGGAGAAGGATGTCAGCTGGGTGCAGTACCCGCAGGACCTGTTCGGCGAAGCGCTGAAAAAGGGCGAGGTCCAGGCGCTGGCCGGCGACGACCCGCATCTCTATCTCATCCGCGAGCGCGACAAGCTCGTCGAACTCGCCACCAATCTCGAGGGCCAATACGCCAAGTCGACCTGCTGCGTGCTCGGCCTGCGCGGCGCCCTGATCCGCGACCAGCCCCAGGTCGCAGCTGCGGTCTCCCGCGCCATCGTCGAGGCCCAGGCCTGGACCGCGGCCAACCCCGATAAGACGGCCGAGATCTTCGCCCCCTTCGTCCCGGCGAAGGTGACGCCCGAGACGGTGGCCGCGATCCTGCGCAGCCACACCCACGACCACCACTCCACCGGAGCGGCGCTGCGCGACGACGTCGCCCTGTTCACCGAACAGCTGAAGCTCGTCAACGTGATCCGCAAGAGCACCGACGCCAAGGCCTTCGCGCAGAAGATCGTGCCCAATGTCGCCGTTTGAACAGACAGGCTCCGCGGCAGCCTTCGACCGGCCGCCCCTGCAGGTCGATGGCTGGGCGCTGACACGGGGCGCCCTTGCCACGCTGGCCTGGACCGCGGTCGCCGCGTCCGTCACCCTGCTCGCGAACAGGAAGGTCGGCTTCGCCGAACCGCTCTATGTCGACCAGACCAATCTCGGCCTCGTCGCATGGGCGGTCCTGCTGGCGATCGCCACGACGATCGGCGCCGTCTGGCCGCCGCTCGGCGCGCGGCTCGGCCGGGCCGCGCCCTGGCTCGTCGTGCTCGCGCTCTTCGTCGGAATCTGGGACCTGCTGACGGCCAAGCTCGGCCTGCTTCCGGTGCCCTTCTTCGCGCCGCCCTCCGCGCTGGTCGAGGTCTATGCCGAGGACTGGCCGCGTCTGGGCGAAAGCGTGCTGCATTCGCTGCGGCTGCTCGCGCTCGGCTTCGCGTTCGGCACGCTCTCCGGCTTCGTCACCGGCGTCGCGATCGGCTGGTCGCGCGGGCTCGGCTATTGGGTCCACCCCGTGCTGCGCTTCCTCGGGCCGATCCCGTCGACCGCGCTCTTGCCGATGTCCTTCTTCTTCTTTCCCTCGAGCTTTTCGGCGGCGATCTTCCTGATCGCGCTCGCCACCTGGTTCCCGGTCACGGTGCTGACCTGGTCCGGCGTCGCCAGCGTCGACAAGGCCTATTACGACGTCGCCCGCACGCTCGGCGCCCGCCGCTCGTTCCTGATCTTCAAGGTCGCGATCCCGGCCGCCCTGCCGCATGTCTTCGTCGGCCTGTTCATGGGGCTGGGCGCCTCCTTCTCGGTGCTGGTGGCGGCCGAGATGATGGGCGTCAAATCGGGCCTCGGCTACTACCTGCAATGGGCCCAGGGCTGGGCCGCCTATGCCAACATGTATGGCGCGCTGATCGTCATGGCGCTGATTTTCTCGAGCCTGATCACGCTGCTCTTCGCCGCGCGTGACCGGCTGCTCGGCTGGCAGAAGGACGTGGTGAAATGGTAGCCGCTTCGCTCACGTTCGCTGCCGATCGCACCGCGCCGACCGCGCGGGGAGCCGATCTCGCGGTCGCCGGTGTCTCGCATGCCTTCGATCTCGAAGGCCGGCCGCTGCCGGTGCTCGACGATATCGACCTCGACGTTCGGGCCGGCGAATTCGTCGCCCTGCTCGGCCCGAGCGGTTGCGGGAAGTCGACGCTGCTGCGGCTGGTCGCCGGGCTCGAACAGCCCTCGCGGGGCCGGATCTCAGCCGCGGGAGAGTTGATCACGGCGCCCGACCCGTCCCGCGTCGTCGTCTTCCAGGACCCGACGCTCTATCCATGGCGCACCGTCTGGAGGAATGTCACCCTCGGGCTGGAGGCGCGCGGCCTGCTCGCCGCACAGAAGAGCCGCGTCGACGATGCGCTGCGGACGGTCGGTCTCGCCGGGTTCGAACGGGCCTTTCCGCGCCAGCTCTCCGGCGGCATGGCGCAGCGCGCAGCTCTGGCGCGGGCGCTCGTCAATGATCCCAGCGTGCTGATCCTCGACGAGCCGCTGGGGAAGCTCGACTCTCTGACGCGGATCGCGATGCAGACCGAGATCGCAGAGCTCTGGCGCCAGCGCGGCTTCACCACGCTGCTCGTCACGCATGACGTGGAAGAGGCGCTGTTCCTGGCCCAGCGCGTCATCGTGCTGAGCGAGCGCCCCGCCCGGATCAAGGCCGAGATCGTCAACGACCTCCCCTATCCCCGCCATCGCGGCGACCCGCGCCTTGCAGAACTGCGCGGCCAGGCTCTCGCCCATCTCGGGCTCGACGCCAGCTGGTGATCGCCAGGCGAAAGCCCTCTCTCCATCACAGGACCCTGTTCATGTCTCGCGTCACCGGGCTCACGCTCGCCCTCTCTCTTGCGGCCTCGACCTTCGCCGCCTCGCCAGCCTTCGCCCATGCCCATCTCAGGACCGCCTCGCCGGCCGAGGGCGCGACGGTCGCCGCCCCGGCCGAGATCGTGCTCGGCTTCACCGAGGCCCTCGAGATCAAGCTCAGCAGCATCACCGTGCGCGACGCGCAGGGCCACGAGGTCCAGCTCGCGCCGGCGGAAGCCGTGGCGGGCGACGGCAAGGCGTTGAAAATCCGCCTGAAGGCGACGGCGCCGGGCCCGTACACGGTCGAATGGGCGGCGACCTCCGTCGATACCCATCGCGTCGCCGGGCAGTACCGGTTCACCGTCAGGCCCTGATGTGACTGCCTTCATCGAGGCGGCACTGCCGGCGATCCGCTGGCTCCATCTCGCCGCCTTGCTGTCCAGCCTCGGCACCGAAGCCTTTCGCCTGCTGGCGTGGGGACGACTGGGCGCCGCGCCCGAGGCTACCTCGTTGCTGCGAAGGCTGGCCCGGTTCAGCCGGGCCGGCGTCGTGCTGTCCCTTGTCAGCGGCGGCGCCTGGCTCTGGTTCCAGGGCAGCGCCATGCTGGGGAACGCCGTCGCGAGCCGGGAGGCGGCGCTCGCCATCCTCCAGACCCTCTTCGGCGGGACCTTGCTGCTGCGCCTCGCCCTGCTGGTCGTCTCGCTGTGGATGCTGCACAGCGAGGGACGCGGCCGCTGGCTCGCCCTGCCCCTTCTCGCTGCCGCCGCCTTCCTGCAAGGCGGGCTCGGCCATGGCGCAGCGACTGAGGGCTGGGTCACGATCGCCCTTGGCCTGCATGTCGTGGCTGCCGGGCTCTGGCTCGGCGCGCTGCTGCCGCTGCTCGCGACGTGTTTTCTCCTGCCCTCGCAGGCGGCTGCCATCGCACGCCGCTTCACGCCACTCGGCCTCGCCTGCGTGCTGACGCTCGCCCTCACCTCGCTGATGCAGGTGCAGGCGCTTCTCGGCACGCTGGCGGCGACGCTCGGCACGAACTACGGGCGGCTCGCCTTGCTCAAGCTCGTCCTGTTCGCGGTTCTGCTCGGGATCGCGAGCGCCAACCGCTTCCGTTTCGTACCGCAGGCGGAGGCCGGCGGGTCGATACGCGGGTTGCGTCGCTCTCTCGCCCTTGAGGCGGGGGTCGGGCTTGCCATGGTCGCGGCTGCCGCCGCGCTCGCAAGCCAGCCGCCGGGTATCCACGAACAGCCGGATTGGCCCTTGCCGCTGCGACCTATTCCGGGCCTGTGGGACGATGCCTATCTGCGCGACGGGCTCCTGCGCCTGCTCGGCCCGATCGCCATCACGGCCGCGCTCTTCATCCTAGCCGTCGTGCTGCGCAAGCTGCGCTGGCCGGCGCTCGCGGCTGGACCCGCAGCGCTGGTCTATGTCCAGGTGCCGCCATGGCGCCCCTATGTCGTCGCCGCGGTGCCGACAAGCTTTCAGCTCTCACCGACCGGCTATTCCGCGCGCTCGATAGCGGCCAGTCGCGCGCTGTTCCAGCGCGACTGCGCGAGCTGCCATGGCCTCGACGCACGCGGCCGCGGGCCGGTCGCGGTCGCCCACGCGGTCTGGCCTCCGGACCTCTCGGCGCCGCTGATCGCGGGCCGCCCGGGCGGGGAGCTGTTCTGGTCGATCCGCCACGGCGTCGGGCCGATGCCGGCGGCGACCGGCCTCGGCGATGCCGAGATCTGGGCCTTGATCGATTTCATCCGGCTGCGCGCCGGCGCACGCATATATGACCGCTCCGAGATGCGCTTTGCCGGGGCCGCCCGCATGCCGGGTTTCGTCGCCGGCTGCCCGGAGGGCGGCATCCTGGCACCGGGCAACGGCCGGGTTCTGCGCCTGTGGATCGAGGGCACGACCGCGCAGGTCCAGGCTGACGGCGCGGTCGCCCGCTGTCCGGTCGAGGACCCGGAGCCCCTGGCCGCCGCGCTCGCGGAACTGACCGGCGGCGGGCCGCCGCCCGCGCAGGTTCTGATCGACGCCAATGGCTGGCTGCGGCGGGCCTTCAAGACCGAGAGCAGCGCCTCACCGGATATCGTCGCGACCGAACTGAAGAGCATTCGGGAGGCGCCCTACGATGGCTCCAGCCATCACTAGCGCGTGGGCGTGGGCGCCACGCGAATGMGCGGAATGCTGGCGCACCAGCCAGGGAGCGCAGCAGATCGCAACGGATCCACCAAGAGCGCCCGTACGCGACAAGCCCGACTTTCTCCGGGCAGAAGCCGCCGGTACACGGCCGGGTTGCTTGACTCCCCAATCGCAGAATGTTMCCTCTTTGTTCTCATTGAGAGAATGAAATATGCCAGACGATCAGGGGACCATCACGATCATCACCGATCAGGATATCGACGCGGTGCTCTGCGAGGCCAAGGGCGACGCGCGCGAGGCGATCCGCATGCTCCTGCATGATCTCGCAGTCCTGGCCGCCGACGCCGAGCGGCTGGTCTCGAAGGGTTTTGTGCGCGGTCGCGCGCCGTGGAAGAGGATCGGATGATGGTGACGCGCACACAGAGGCATTTCTCGCCCTATGACGCGGAGAAACTCCTCGCCCTGGTCGAGAGCGCCCGGCGCGAGATAGGGCAGTATCAGGCGACGGTACCGCTCAACTCAGCGATACACACGGCACTGAAGGCTTTCAGGGATGCCGCGACCTTGCTCGCCGATACGGCACGCGGTGATGTCGGGACGGGGCGCTCCTTGCCGTCGCACGCGAGATCAGAGCAATCGTGAGCGATACCGGCGGGCGATCGACGTCCGCCTCGCTCGGAACCTGCTGCTCTTGGGCAGGTCATGACGCAGGTTGCGCGTGGCGCAAAGATCATCGCCCTTGGAGGGATCGCGCGTCGGCGCTGGGTACGATCGATCCAGCACCACCAGAGGTTTATATTGATGCATCAGCGCTATTCGATGGCAACTCACAGTTGCGATGATAAACCGGCTGTAATCGTCGGCCAGTGACGCTTCACGATTGGTCTCGACAACCTTGTCATTTCGGTCAATTCTTTCACCGTGGGTCGTCGGATCGAGCATCCGCCTACCCGCAAGACGCAATCTTCAGAGGATGCGGCTATGGCGACGGGAAACGTGAAATGGTTCAATACTGAGAAGGGTTTTGGTTTCATTCAGCCGTCAGACGGCGGCAAGGATGTGTTTGTACACATCACAGCCGTGAAAGAGGCCGGCATGATGACTCTGACCGAAGGACAGAAGGTCGCTTTCGATTTGAAAACCGAACGCGGCAAGACAGCGGCAGGCTCCCTCCAGCTTCTCTGATCACCACCTGACGTCTTTTGCGTCGAAACGGCTTGCCACCTGACGGCACGTCCCGACATCGCATTTGCGCGGTCAGGCAGCGCTTGGAAGGCCAGGACATCCATCGATCAGGCGCGCCGGGCGGGTTTCACGCCCCGGGCAGGCTAGCCCGCGTGGGTAAGACGCTGTGGAACCGGGAACCTTGCCCTGCGAACCTTCGGTCAGCATAGCGCGATCGCTGTCGATGGAACTACGCTTGGCGACGGAGCCGGCAGGACGGCCCGGGATGCCGAATTCGAACCGCCGCTACCGCAGATTGCTTGCGAGGCTATGGCTGAACCTCACAGTTCCGGCGTGCAATGCCGTCACTCTGCCGCGCTCAGGCGCCGTTTGATCCTGCTGAAGGCGATGGGTGTGATGGCGAGATAGCGCGCGATATCCCCCTGGGAGAGGCGGCGCAACAAGCCCGGCTCGAGCATTTGCATGGCCCGAAATCGCTCTGCAGCGGAATCGCAGAGCAAGGCCTGCTCGCGCCGCGATTTGCGCTGCCTGACCCAATCCGCGAACTGGCCGTAAGCGCGCTGCAGATCCGGGTTCTCGGCGATCCGCTGCTGCAACCATGGCAGGGGAATCCGGATGATTGTCGATGGTTCGAGCGTTCGTGCGCCGAAGGCCGGCCCGTTGCCCTCTGCCGCGAACAGGCCCTGATCGGCGATGAAGCTCTTGATCCGTTCATCGCCCTCGGGCGTGACGTAGACCAGCTTGATGAGCCCTTCCGTGAGAATGAACAGATCGGCCGGCGCATTGTCCGGATCGAACAGGACATGGCCCTTGGGACAAGCCCTGGCGGTCCAGAGCCTGTCGCCCCAAAGTTTGTCCTGCAAGGCAAGTTCCCGGAGCTGACCMAGGAGTCGGCCGGCCGGAGAACCTCGCTCATCTAAACCCGGGTTCATCAGGAACGCTCGAAAGCATGGCAGGAGGATCGACGACAGACACAAAGGAGAAAGGGGTCGTTGAAAAACCTGCCTTCGCGTGATTCTCTTGATCCTGATCGGGATTGGGGGCCGGCATGCTGGGTCGCAAGGAACGGGACCAACTGGAGCTGTTCATTTCGGGCACGCTCCGCCAGCTTATTCCTGACGAACATATTC
>NZ_JBFTLD010000094.1:0-23643 GCF_056396265.1 Allobosea sp. 05T422_2
CCAGCAGGCMCAGACATTGTGAGACGTCGTGCCACAGTTGCAGGACGGCCAACTGAACTGGATCGCCCGTTCAGAAGAATTAATCGAGGTGTAACGGGTTTAACGACTCAGTTGAAAACGATTATCTCTTGGTTGATCTGCCGGTTTCTTCCGTACTTCCGGTTGTTAGGGCTGGCTGTGGATGATCTCAACCGTGCCGCAATCGGTTTCCTTGACCTCCCGGCTATGACACTCCACGTACATCTCATGGATCGAGTCCTTCACTCTTCTCTTCGAGCGGGTGTGCCACATTACGGGGAACTGAACCCGACCCGGCTGCGTCGCGGCCCGGTCCGGGCGGAGGCTAGAGCTCCAGCGTACCGGGTTGCGCGGGTCTCATAGAGCGGCAAGCAATTCGGACAATTCCRTCATGACTGCCTGCAAAATGCTGGTGGCAACCATGATTTGCACATTGAAACGATCCGTCACCCTGCTTCCTGAAGGCGACTATGTGCGGCTGCAAGCGCTGGCGGAGTTGCTCGCCGAGCAAATGCATCCGCTCGCGTCGACCCTTGTCCGCAAGCTGAGCCGCGCCGAGTGGCGTGAGGCGGAAGCTATCMCGGAGCAAACGGTCTTGCTGGATGGGTTCGTCACCTATCGTATCGGGGACTCGAGGCAGCCCGAACGTCGGCTGTTGATCGATCCCGCAGACGGAATGTGGGCGCCCGCGGAGCTATCCGTGATCACGCCTCTCGGCATCACGTTGCTCGGTCTCTCGATGGGCGATCGAACCCCGGTGATCGGGGCGGACGTTCGCGCGCCGCCATGGGTCGAAGTCGTGGCGGTCGACCCTGCGACGACGTCGGGGATCGTCCGAGGGCTGTTTCCCTCGAACCCGCCTGCGATGCGCTCGTCGTTGGCGGATCGCCCCCGATGGCCTAAGAACGCACGACGCCTCCCAGGCAAAGGAGAATGATGGAACTCTCCCCGCTACTGCTGATCCTCATTCTGCCTTTCGTAGGCAGTCTGGCCGTGGTCCTCTCTCCGGTGGCCTCCCCCGAACCGGTGACCTGGATCACCGGTCTCGCCTTGCTGGCCTGCCTGGCCGTGACCGTGTCCCTCTACCCATCCGTGAGCGGCGGAGGAGGATGGATGGCTTCGCCTGGATCTTTGCGGTCCTCGTCAGCGGTATCGGCCTCCTGGTCGTAGGGGTCTTCCTCATGGCGCGGCTGTGGCCGGTGCTCTCCGGTACGCCAGAATGGTTCATGATCCTGGGCATTGCGGGAATGACGCCATTCGTGCTCGGCGCGCACCACGGCACGGCTCTCCTCCTCGCCCCAAGCCGAGCCCACCCCGGGCGTCTTTTCATGGGCCTAGACTTGGATGGAGGGATAGCGGGCACTGAGGCGGCTTATCGCCCAAGTAACTGCTTTTCGTTGCGGCGCTTCGCCCCCTAGGCACGTGTTGCGCCTGCCCCCTTCCCCAATCGCGCCTTGCGCTGCACCGGTCCGCGTCCCTCCGGTCAGAAGCCTGCCAGGGCCGGGCGGTTGACGGCGCGATATCGGCGTCGCCCCCAAGCCGCCTTGCGGGGGCCTGCGCAGGCAGGGGTTGCGGCGTGTTGACGCGTGGATTATCGACAACGTGACAATGCCGGCAACCATGTGATTTGACAATTCGCGCGCCGCGACTAAGTATTCACGTATAATGGCGCGCTTCTCTTACTTCCGTCGCGGCCTGCATCGGGCAGGCAAGCTGATCGCGGGCAACTAACCCCGGTTTCGTCGCTTCGCGCGCCTCGGGTTCGCAGCAAGCCACCGGCGCCATAGCCCGGAACCGCGCCGTTCGAACGCGCGGGCATTCCATCAACACGCGAAGCCTGCATGGCTCGCAGTCGTCCAGAACAGGATAATCGAAATGACCAGCCAGACTTCCGGCGGGGCCAAGCCCCGTATCACGCTGACCGCCGTCGATCATGAGAAGCTCACTCAGCTCGCCAACGCCGCGACCAACACCTTCCCCGATGTCGCAGCCGAGCTTTCGGACGAAGTGGCGCGCGCCCGCGTTCTCGCAAAGGGCAAGCAGCTTGCCGACACGGTGCGCATGGGCAGCGAGGTCGTGTACCATGACGAGGTGACGGGCAAGAAAACGACCGTGACCCTCGTMTTCCCGCCTGATGCCGATATCGCGCAGGGCAAGATCTCCATCCTGACGCCGATCGGCACGGCGCTGATCGGACTTTCCATCAGCCAGTCGATCAACTGGATCACGCGCGGMGGCGACGTGAAGCGCCTGACGGTTCAAGCCGTCCGCGATCCGGTGGAGCATGAGACGCCGCTGGCCTGAGCGCCGCGCCGCCTTGGAGAGCTGATTGCTGGAACTAGAGCGTCGGACGATTAATTGGACGCATATCCGGCGTGGCTGAAGAGGCTTCGGATTCTGCAGGGGTAACGGAGATCGCAGATGTCGCCGACGGCGCGCCCGAGCGCGTCGAATGTTCTTGCTGCGGCCTTTCGCTGATGGGCCTTGAGCTTGGCGAAGGCCATCTCGATCGGGTTGAGATCTGGGCTGTATGGCGGCAGGAAGAGGAGCCAGGCGCCCCTGTCGGCGAGGCACAGGGCCGCCCGCGCGCTTTTGTGGACGGCGAGATTGTCGAGGATGACGATGTCGCCCTTCGCCAGTGTGGGGGCGAGCTGGGTCTCGACATAGAGATCGAATGCGATCCGATCCATGGCCTTGTCGATGATCCATGGTGCGGTCAGGCGATGACAGCGCAGGCCTGCGATGAAGCTCTGGGTTCGCCAATACCCGAAAGGAGCAGACGCGCGCAGTCTCTCTCCGCACGGGCTGCGGCCGCGCAGCCTGACCATCTTGGTGTTGATCGAGGTCAAGACGAGCCGATCCCCCGCTCGCTCAGCCCTGCCGGAATGCGCGGGCAGGCCATAGCCGGCATCGGCCAGCGCGCAGCCAAACGCTCGCAGGCGGCGAGAACCCGGTCGGTCTCCTCGAGCCGATCTCCGGCTTGGTCCGATAGGTCCGGCGATCCTCGAGCATGTGGGATGCAGTGTCGACAAAGAGGATCTGAAAGCCCTCATTCTCCGGCCCGGCCTACAGGTCGAACCGGCCAACCGCTTCGGGCTGAAAAACTACTTGGAGGAGAGTGTATCTGGCCATTTGCCCGGCTTCGTCTGGCCACTCGATACTCTCTCCTTCGGTGAGTCCGAGCAGCGCACTGCCCGTAGGGGCGAGGACTGAGGCGCGGCCGAGCTGCATGTCGGCGTCTGCGGGGGGAACCAAGGTGACCGCGGCGACATGCGCCCGACTGCCTCGGCCCTGGGTGCGATAGGTCACATGGGAATTGATCGTGGCGACGTGCCGCGAGATATCGGAAGGCGCAACCGCGCGCGCTTCCGTCAGTGCCTTCGAGAGCAGCACGATCGCCGGCGTCGCCGCAGCAGGGCCCGCGAGCGTGGCGAGATGGATCATCTGGCGCAGCCGATCGCGATCGAGCGTCGTTACAGTGATCGAAGGCGCTTCAGTCATCGCAAAAATCCCGAGCGGTCGAGAGATCGGTAGCCTATACCTCCATCTCTGAATCAGTCAATATTTGTGCTATGAAGCAGTGCTACCGCTTTTGGCGCTAGATCAGGGAATAGCCTTTTTAATCTCTTTTTTCATCCGTATTCTATAAGCACGAATTCAAAAAATATAGGCTATTGATATTTCACACCATCCATCGTATGAAAGCAATATTGCCTGACGTAGGCTTCTTTTTCTGATTGGAGAGGATGACATGTTTCATCGCACCCTCTTCCAATTTGGGATGGTCGCAGCTCTGCTGAACGCCACCCAAAGGGAAGGTGTCTTTGCTGCGTGCGCCCTGGAAGTGCGCCTTGGGGCGATGCTCTCCGGGCTCCGGACGCCTCTCTCCCGCTTGTCGGCAATCGTTTTTACCCATCCGTTCCGAGTTGAGCGAAAAAGTCGCGGGAACAGCGCGAGAGCGCTGATCTCATGCGCGGGAACGATAGGTTCGCCCGCCGGATCATAATCGTCTCGGCTCATTGGGTCAGGCTTTTCCCCGCGGCTGCGGTTTCGCGTGCGCGTTCCGCCTCGTCTCCCACGCGGCCCCAGCTCGCATCCGCCGCCCAGCTGAATGCGTGAGCATTTGCGGGTCCCGGATGGCAACCACCTGCCCCTGAACGGTCCCCGCAGAGGCATGCGGCGGATAGGAAGGAACCATGCATCGATGATCCAGACACCGTATTATGTGATCGACAAGAACGCCCTGCTGCGCAACCTGGAGACGATCCAGCGAGTGCGCGAAGCTTCCGGCGCGAAGGTTCTGCTCGCGCTCAAATGCTTCGCCACGTGGTCGCTCTTCGATCTCATGCGCGATTACATGGACGGCACGACGTCTTCCTCGCTCTACGAGGTGAAGCTCGGCCGCAAAAAATTTGGCGGGGAGACGCATGCCTATAGCGTCGCCTTCAGCGATCACGAGATCGATGACATCGTGGCCCATGCCGACAAGATCATCTTCAACTCGATCGGCCAGCTAGAGCGCTTCGCCGATAGGACCGCGGGGCTGGAGCGTGGACTGCKGCTCAATCCGCAGATCAGTTCATCCGGTTTCGATCTCGCCGATCCCACCCGCCCGCATAGCCGACTGGGTGAGTGGGATGGAGACAAGGTTGCTGCGATCATCGGGCAAATTGACGGCTTCATGATCCATAACAATTGCGAGAATGCCGATTTCTCCCTGTTCGATCGAATGCTGACGCAGATCGAGGGCAGGTTCGGCCCCCTGATAGAGCAGTTGGCCTGGGTCAGCCTTGGCGGGGGCATCCATTTCTCTGGAGACGACTATCCGCTCGAAGCCTTCTGCGAGCGGTTGCTCGTCTTTTCGCAGCGCTACGGCGTGCAGGTCTATCTGGAGCCGGGCGAGGCCGCCGTGACGAAGAGCGCAACACTCGAGGTGACGGTCCTCGACACACTCAGCAATGGCAAGAACCTCGCCATCGTCGACAGCTCGATCGAGGCGCATATGCTCGACCTGCTGATCTACAGGCAAAGCGCCAAGATCACCCCGGACAGAGGTCCGCACAGCTACATGATCTGCGGGAAATCGTGCCTTGCGGGCGATATTTTCGGCGAGTTCCGCTTCGAGCGCGAGCTCAAGCCCGGAGACCGCATCTCGATCCAGGATGCGGCCGGCTACACCATGGTGAAGAAGAACTGGTTCAACGGCGTGCAGATGCCGTCGATCGCCGTGCGCGAGCGCGACGGCAGCCTGAAGCTCATCCGCGAATTCTCGTTCGAGGACTACCTGACGAGCCTGTCCTGAGGCTCGTCCCAACCAAGGAAAAGAAAGGGGCACCAGCCCAAATGAAAAAGAACGTTCTGATAATCGGTGCAGGTGGCGTGGCACATGTGGTCGCCCACAAATGCGCTCAGCACAACGATGTGCTCGGCGACATTCACATCGCTTCGCGAACCATCGGGAAATGCGAAGCGATCATTCGCTCCGTGCACGAGAAAGGAAGCCTGAAGACCGGAGGTCGGCTGGTCCCCCACGCGCTGGACGCGATGAATGTGGCGCGGACCGCCGAGCTGATCCGCAAGACCGACTGTCAGATCGTCATCAATGTCGGCTCGGCCTTCGTCAACATGTCGGTGCTGACCGCCTGCCTCGCCACGGGTACGGCCTATATCGACACGGCGATCCATGAGGATCCGCTGAAGGTCTGCGAGATGCCGCCATGGTACGGCAACTACGAATGGAAGCGCCGTGAGGATTGTCGAGGCGCACGCGTGACCGCCATTCTCGGCGCGGGCTTCGATCCCGGCGTGGTCAACGCCTATGCGGCGTTGGCGCGCGACGAGTATTTCGACAAGATCGAATCGATCGATATAGTCGACGTGAACGCTGGCGACCACGGCCGTTATTTTGCGACCAACTTCGATCCCGAAATCAACTTCCGCGAGTTTACGGGGCAGGTCTGGTCCTGGCAGAAGCGGCAATGGACCTCGAACCGCATGTTCGAGACGCGTAAGGAGTGGGACCTGCCCGTGGTCGGCAAGAGGACGACCTACCTGACCGGACATGATGAGGTGCATTCGCTGTCGCGGAACCTCGACGTGCCTAACATCCGGTTCTGGATGGGCTTCGGCGAGCGCTACATTACCGTATTCAATGTGTTGAAGAACCTCGGTTTGCTGTCGGAGCAGCCGGTCCGAACGGCCGAGGGCCAAGAGGTCGTTCCACTAAAGCTGCTGAAGGCCGTCCTGGCGGATCCCTCCTCGCTGGCCCCGGACTATGTCGGTAAGACCTGCATCGGAGACGTGGTAAAGGGCATCAAGGACGGCAAGGCGCGGGAAGTCTTCATCTACAATGTCGCCGATCACGCCGAAGCCTATGAAGAGGTCGGCAGCCAGGCGATCTCCTACACCGCTGGCGTGCCGGCGGCTGCCGCCGCGATCCTGATCGCCCGTGGCGATTGGGACATCGGGACGATGGCGAATGTCGAAGAGCTGCCGCCACGCCCGTTCCTTGGCCTTCTCGATCGGATGGGGCTGTCCACCCGGATCAAGGATGTATTCGGCGACAGGCTGCTGAATTTTGACGTACCGAAGCGCGGTACAAGGGAAATGGCCCGGGTCGAGGCTGCTCCTGCCGATTGAACGCGCAGGCGTTCAGCGGCGGCGATCAACGGAACGGGGAAGCGGTCGATCTCGCGCTTTCCCGTTCCGGCCGGTCGTGCCACCGCCGAGATCGCGGCTCAGCTTCTGCCGATCGCGGCACGGCCTGAGGCAGTTCCGAGGGCGCCACCGGGCGCGTCCTCGATGCAACGGTTCAGCCTTGGAACCGGCGTGAAACACGACGGGCAATGGATGGCAGCCAACGGAATTCTCTGATGGCAGCGGTCGCAGGTGACGCTTCCGCACCGGACGGACACGGCTACAACTCCCCAAGCAGCGAACTCTGTTCGCGCGATGCCACAACGATTTCTGTTTGTGCGGGAGACCCGAAACGGGACGATACGCTGACCTTATTCAGGTMGTCGTATTCCTGTTCCGGGTAAAGCCATGCGTATTCTGGAACAACACCTCTCAATCTGCAGAATATGCAGGAATAAAATTCAGATAGATTGTGATCGCGGCATATTTAAGAGGGGTAGATAAAAATTTTCCCTGAATTTGACTTTCTGTCGGCAACGTCCGATGGTCTCCCTATGTCGAGGAGCAAACTCTCCGCCGGGGTTTTCTGTACCCCCTCTCAGCACGCACGCCCCTAGCCCTGGTTCGATGCGCTGGCCTTGGGCCATCGCGCGATCGGGCCAGGGAAAACCGTCGAGCCCGCATTCGGTCCCGCCACGGGGGATGCGCGGCATGTCGAATGATTTCTCCGTCAACACGCCATTCAGGGCACCGCGGCTTCGCCGCGCCCCAAGGCACAGCTGTGCGCCGGATGAACTGGATGGCTCCTGGTCCGAAGGATCTGTCAAAATGACCAAGCAGAAGCGCAACGGAAACCGAGAGGCAAAGAAGCCAAAAAAGCCGAAACCTCTGAAGCAAGCCGCGACATCTATTGCCGACCTCGCAAAACAGTCGGTTGGCAAGAAGTAGGCGGGAAACGAGGGTTTCACTTGAAACTCGCATGATGAGCACGAGGCGCGGGTCGGTCATGGGTTCATGGCCGGCCCGCGCCGTCTCAAGGCTGCGCTTGCGGTCAGGCCATGTATCTCTCAGTTGCCGACCGGCGCGCGGCCGGCGAGGCTATCCGTGGACAGGAGCCCGTACAGGTCTCGGGTGCTCAGAGCCTGTTTGATATTTCATACAGCCCTCATCCTGAGGAGCCATTCCGGCAGGGATGGCGTCTCGAAGGATGCTTCCGGAGGCGCCGGAGATCACTGGAGCATCCTTCGAGACACTGTTGCGCAGTTCCTCAGGATGAGGGATGCCCTTCTCAAGCCGGCTCTTGAGCCGCATCGGTGATGCCGCCGTGTAAGACATCGATCTCGACAAGAGCATCGCCCACCTTGTCGTCGTGGAGGAGCACCGCCAGATCGAGGGAGATCACTCGTTCGGCCAGTCCTGGTACGAGCGCAGGATAAGGCTCACGCTTCACACGTTTGAGCGCCGTCTGCTCATCCCCGGGGAGATCGTCCCAACAGCCGCTATTACAGCCACTCTCGCGCCGCGGCGATAATCAGCCACAGCGCCGGCACAGGATTGCCCGGCGGCGGTCTGTCATTGTAATTCATCAGCTCGGATGCCCCCGGAGTTCATGGAACGGCATCCGTTCCGACGATGCCACCTTCATTTTCCAAGATGCCGATCCGCTTGACCTCGGAGCGGTTGAGTTTCAGCCGCACACCGACACCTCCGCCGTTCTCGTCGATAAAGGCGGCGCCGGCATTCTCGAGCGCTGTTTGGAGCGTTCTGCGGACGTCGTCGTCGGGGACGCTGATCCTGCGTTCGAATTCCTCGATGACTACGGAATCCACGTTCGAATTGGTGGCGAGCTTTTCGCGGGTCCATTCAATCAGCGCGCGGGCTGCGCGGCACTGCCCACCAGTGATCATCGTGAATCTCCCTTTGCCGAAACGATCGCTACTGACTATGAAGCCAAAGCGCCGCCGAACTCCACAAAAGCCGGCCGCAACGGCTCAGAGTCTAGCAGCGCACACGAAACCCAAAAAGTGAAGAGCAATGTCGTGCTGTGGTATGCAGTATCGCAATGTAATAAGATTACGCAGAATTGACAATAATTTATCCCATCCGATTTTGAAGTAATAGCGAAATACATTGCAGATATATCGAAAAGCCGAATGCGGAGTGCCGCCGCTTGTATCGAAGTGTAGCGAAGCCGTTTGACGATATTGTGCGATGGGCCCTCGTGGAAGGCTCCACAGTCATGACAGGCTCACTGGCCGACGGCGCTGGCGAAATTTTCCATGGTTCGAGCCTCAGGCACCGCAGACCCGATCGGGTTGCACCGGCCGGCCTCGAATCGACTGACGACAGCCCCGGCTCATCCGCCGCCAAGGATAGCGGCAAGATCGAGCCGAGCCTGCGTGGGAGCGGCGCCGCGATCAGCGCTTTATCGATGCATATGTGCAGCGCCGCGCCATCTGGCCTGAACAGAACGCCCGTATCTGTCCGCCTATAGGCCGGACTCGCGATCTCAGCACGAGCATTATCCGGCCGTGGCGTCGCCCGTCATCGCACCGGATTGACCATCGGAGTCCTTCGCTGCCTGCGCCCCGTCGCCTTCTGCCCCGCCGGCGAGCAGCCGGAGCCTGGTGAGCGGAAGCGGTAGGGCGCGAGCCCGCAAAGCTGCATCGATCTCGGACAAGACCGCATCGCGGCAATCGACGTCATCGGCGAAGGTCGGCACCCAGAAGCGGACATGATAGCGGATGCMCTCCGCATCGTAGGATAAAACCCTGACGTCCGGGCGCGGCGACGAGACGATGATCGACGGTTTGGCCGCGGCCTCGGCCAGAAGGGCCTTGGCATCCGCGACCGAGATTTCGTGATCGAGCACCACCTGCACCTTGGCGCGATATTTTCGCCTCGGGGCACTTTAGTTGATCAGCGTCTGGCGCGCGATCTTGCTATTAGGGAGGATCATATAGGTGTCGTCCCGCGTCAGCAGCCGAGTCGTGCGCCACCCGATCTCGATCACCCTTCCTCTCGTGGCGTCGTCGATCGCGACCCAGTCGCCGATCCGGTAAGGCGCCTCGATGCCGACCGCGATGCCGGAGAAGACATCCGCCAGCGCATTGCGGAGAGCGAAGCCCAGGAGTGCGATCACGAGCCCGGAGCCGGCAAGCGCTCCACTCAGCGATTGCCCGATCACCAGCATCAGTGCAGCGACACCAGCTGCGATGAAGAGCCCCGCGGTCACGAGCTCGACCAGAAGCTTCGGGACCTGGCGCTTCCTGGGTCCGCTGCGCTCAAGCGCCAGACCAGCCAGGCGTCCACCAAGCCAGGCAGCCGAAAAATAGCTCGCGCTGCCGGACAGGATCCGGATTGTCCTGGCCTCGATGCCCAGTTGGAACGCATCGAGCGCCGGCTGATGCAGCACATACAAGGCGATACTCGCCATAGCGCTGAGCAGCGGCCAGATCGTGCGCTGATAGGCGTGCGTCTGACTCATGACTCGCCCGTCCAATGGCGCTTCGATGCTTGCGCGCCCGGGATGCTGAACAACCAATCCGCCCCACTCGGTGGCTTGCCATGTGTGGCGGCCTGGAGTGGCCAGAGGCAATATACGCAGCATAGCGCTGCTTGGGGCGCCCGCCACTCAAAATGGCCGCAGCGCAGTATTTGGAATCCATTCGTCATTCGTCATATCWCCACGCGCGCAAGATCATCGCGCGCTCACACAGAAAGCTGGCTTGGGAAGGAAAATTTGGAGCGTGGGCTTGTTCGAAATCTAGATTTTTATATATCTTTTAGTTCAAGCAATGAGATCGAAAATAAGTCCTGCAAAGATTGAAAATCAAATTTATGAATATTGTTTGTTTAGTATACCAATCTGTCGAATTTAAGATTACCATATTTTTACTCGTATATTATTCACTTTATTTTTCCATAATTGAAATATACGACCTCTACCACCATGGGATATTATCAGTTTTCAGCGAAGAATTTCTCCGCGATCCATTGCCTCGCATACTGGGAKCCCGGGTTTGACGCGCGACAGCTATTGCTCCACCGCACGGTAGGGCCGGGACCACAGGCGCRCTCCAACTGCTTTCCCCCGAATCCGGATGGCTACTGGACTCCTGGCCAGCGGCAGGCACGGCCGTTTCATCACGCTCGAGACGATCCGATCCGGCATTGAGCCCAAGGATGGCGTCGCTCCCCGACATCTACATCACGCATGACGACCTCGGGATTTTGTCCGGCCTCGTTCAGACTGTCCTGCATGAAGGTCGCGTCGTCGCCGCTTCCCGGCTGATGGACGAGTTGTACCGAGCCCGGATCGTCAGCCCCGCCGAGCTCCCCGCAAACTGCCTGACTCTCTACGCGCCAGGCCGATATCTCAAGGAGCGCAGCGGCGCCGTCAGAGACGTCACCCTCATCCCCGGGCGAAGCATCACCTCACGCGGCATCATCTCGGTCCTGACCGTCGTCGGAACACATCTTCTTGGCCTCACGGCCGGGCAAAGCATGAGCTGGACGGATCCCGCGGGCCGCGTGCGCACCATCCGGCTCCTTGCGGCCACGGCCCGCCAACCGCGAGCTGTGTGACCGGCGGCAGAGCCGGGCCGGCAAGCCCGACCTGAACAGGCAGCGGGGCGCTCGCGACGGCGTCGAGAGAAAGTCGATGAGGTCGTCGCTGCTTGCGTCGACTCGCGGCCCTCCGCGAGCCGGTCACCACCGCCTGCTCGCGGCCCGAATGAGGGCAGGCATACGAACGCCTCACCCTAGGGGCGGGCTTCGCCCGATCGTGTCGAGGAAGTCGGTGTTGCTGCGGCTGGATAAGGATCGGCCGAGGCGCCATCGAGCATCCGGACGATCCCCAGAACGGATCGCGCGTTCCATAGCCATGACGAGGCAGCTCCTGAGGCGCATATAACATTTTTATTGCATTCAACGATCCATTAAATTGGTTTGAATGCCTTGTCATTGTGCGCAAGATGGGCAGACGGCTGGGTAGCCATTGCACCTGCCTGCCAGTTTGACAGACCAATTCCGGCATATGCCGGCGCCAGCCCTTTGGATGGGGATGGTATGAGCACGCACCCTGCCGATTTAGCTCCAGATCACACGCCCCTCCAAAATCGACGAGTTCCTCCTGGCAAAAGTGCTGAGGCAGGAACAGCGTCAAGACTTCCATGTCCTCAGCTTGGCCTTGCATGGCGAGGGAACGGTAGCCGAGATTCCAGTCCGGCATCGGCGGCACAGATCTCGACCTCACTTATGCGTCGTGCTCGCSCATCCCGGCTCACCTGATCCCAACTCGATTTTCCCTCAGCAGGGGCGAACCGCGGTCGAAATGTTCTTTACGAAAGCCCTTCCGCGCGCTGCTACCTGAAGATCAGTTCGACGCGTGGTGCACTCGGTTCTCTAAGGCGGAAGCGTCCGCGCAGTTCAAGCTCGAATTTTCCTCCTGGGAATTCGGTGACGTCGTGCTTACCCGGACACTTTATGGCGAGGCATCCTCCTCCCGATATCATTTCGTTCCCGACCGGACTTGCTTTCGTATTGAGTCTGCAATGGGATCGGGTCAGCTTCCGGACAGGAGTTTGGCGCTAGCGACGAACGCCAACCCTGTTGACACCGCCGTTGCGATTTCCGGGCCGAGGCGCGGTGACGGCGCCGACGCCGACTGGCCGAGCGACGAGACGAACGCCGGGCCGCGCGACGCATCCGGCGGGATAACCGATATAGGCGCAATAAACGACGGCATTTGCGACTTCCGTTGTCGCGGCAAGCCCGGTGAAGGCGATTCCGGCCGTCGCCATAACGAATACCGCAAGTTTAATCTTTGCCATGTCAGGTCCTCAGGACTTGGAAGATAACAAGCTGATTAATCCTGCCACTATCGAAGCGGTGCGAAAATTGTACCTGAGGACATCACGTATCGCAGGACAAGCAGATGCGCGAGGCCGGAACATGTCTAGAACATCTGGGTGGGACGGAAAGTCAAAAGCGGGACGTAGTACAAGGTGAGCGCATAAATCTGGTAATTTTTGGTGATTTAGCGCTCCTGTTTCATAAAAACACGAAGAGTGACCGGAGCAGATAGCACTATACGCGGCAGCAGGTGGCATCGAAATCCCGTGAACATCAGAATTTGTCTTGTGATGACTGCTTCCATCTGAGCATCAGGCCTCTGACGGTTTTGGCGGGGAGAGGATGAACTCACTGAAGCGCCATGGACATCAAAGCGCGTTTCTGATGTCCCGGCCCCCAGCTCGTTGTGGAAGTCGCAGACCCCTCGCCCGGGCAAGCAGCCCCTCTGACCGGGGACAGTAAATCCGCTACTGCTCCTTCTTGAACAGGTCCTGGAAGATCAACTCGCCCCAAGTGCGGCCGCGTGCGTGTACCAGCGCGCCACCCTCGTTGAGCTTTCCCAGCTTGACGGGTGCGAACCCTAGTTGTTTGGCGAAATCCGCCACGAGAGTGATCGCGTCCTCGTCGTCGCTCGACAGAAAGACGACCCGGTGCCCGCCCTCGACGATCGGATCGGCAGCCAGGGTGGCCGCAATCAGGTGATTGAAACCCTTCACGAACTTGGCGCCGGTGAACGCCTTCGCGACGAAGGCGGAGGACGGGAGACCGTCCAGCTCCTCAGGGACTGGCAACGTGTTCATCGCGTCGATGACCGTCTTGCCTTTCCAGCTCGGCAGGGCCTTCGCAACCTCGCGATGTTCCCCGAACGGGACCGCCAAGATGATTGTGTCGGCCTCGAGTGCTTCCCGCAGCGACTTGGCGACGACCGTGGGTCCAATCGCCCGAGCCTGCGGCGCCAACGCCTCGGGCGGCCGGCGGCTCGCGACGGTCACGTCGATGTTTTTACGGGCGAAGGCGTGGGCRAGGGCCTGGCCTATCTTACCGAATCCTACAATCGCATAGCTCATAATACTTCTCCGATCCGTGTTGATAATGAATCCCCGGGCTTCAACGGCGCTGGGTATTCGTTCCGCTGTGTGGCGACCTTCGCGTAGACGTCCTGCCGTGAACGACTTCCGTGCGGCCGGACTGACCGTCCAGCGCGGAAATCGTTCCACCATGGACACGCTGGTTGCCGCCCGTCAGCCGCTTCCCGCGATCCGGCGCGAATTCAGATGGCCGAGAAGCCGCCGTCGACAGACAACTCCACCCCATTCACGAAGCTCGAATCGTCTGAAGCAAGAAACAGCGCCACCGCCGCAATTTCCTCGGGACGACCCATCTTTCCCCGCGGGATCAGGGATTCGAACATCTTCCTCGCCTCCTCGGTGAGGACTTGGTCCTGCATCGGTGTGGCGATCGGCCCCGGGTGCAGCACGTTCACCCGGATATTCCTGCCCTTCAGTTCGTTGAGCCACCCACGTGCGAATGCGTGCAACGCCGCCTTGCTCGCCGCATACACGGTGTAACCAGGAAAACCTTTCACCGAAGCAACTGATCCGGTCATGAAGATCGATCCGCCATCGTTGAACAGCGGCAGCGCTTTTTGCACGGTGAACAGCGTGCCGCGCGTATTCAGGCCGAAGGTCGCATCGAAATGCTGCTCGGTAATCTCGCCCAGTGGGACGGCTTCGCCCGTGCCGGCGCTCGCATACAGGACGTCGATCTTGCCCTTTTCCCGCTTGACTGTATCGAACAGGCGGTCGAGGTCGTCGAGATTGGCCGCGTCGCCGCGCACGCCGGTCACGTTCCGGCCGATCAGCCTGACGGCCTCATCGAGCGCTTCCTGCCGACGGCCTGTGATGAAAACATAGGCCCCTTCTTCAACGAACCGCTTGGCGCTCGCCAGCGCCATGCCGCTCGAYCCACCCGTGATGACTGCAACCTTACCYTCAAGCTTTCCCATGACTTCTCTCTTCAGGCTCCGTGTTTGGTTGTTCGGGGAGGCCCCCGAGAACCTCAACATGGGTCCAACTGAGTCCGACGTTGAGTGCGGAAACGCGCAGATCGGTGGTGCGAAATCGATCCGGCTGGACGACTGACGCCAGCCGCGCAGATCGGTGTCCGCCGTTGGGAACTGGGCCGCGCTCGTCGATTTAAGCTATGACGGTCGCCCGTACTGCTGTTCGATGTGTTAGATACGGGCTTTGGAAGGCGCACTCTGCGGTGCGGGATTGCACCATGATCGACTGGGATGACGTTCGCTACTTTCTTGCCGTCGCGCGCGGAGGCTCAGTGCGGGCTGCCGCCAAGCGCCTCGGGGTGAATCACTCGACCGTGCTGCGACGCATCGCCCAGCTCGAGGAACGCCTCGGGGCGCACATGTTCGAAAAGCTRCCTTCGGGCTACCGCCTGACGGCTGCGGGGGAGGAGGTCCTCGAACTCGCGAACCAGATGGAAGCGTCGTCGCACCAACTGGAGACGCGCGTCTTCGGTCGCGACCAGAGCGCGCGCGGGCTTTTGCGGGTGACGCTTCCACCGTTCCTCGCCACACACCTGCTCATGCCGGATCTGGCCGATTTCGCGCGTATGCATCCAGACATCGAGATGGAAATCTCGTCGTCCGGCGAGCTGGCAAATCTGACCAACCGAGAGGCCGACGTCGCGATCCGCATCGTCTCCGACCGCAAGACACTGCCGCTCAATCTTCACGGCCTGATGGGACCGGAGCTGTTGAGCGGCGTCTACATGTCTCGCGATCGACTAGCCGCGTGGCGTGCGGGCGCGCCTGATCCGATGCGGTGGATCGTCATAGACAGTCATGGATTCCCGGTCTGGGCGCGCGAGKGAGAGGTTCACACCACGGGAGTTCCGTTCAGAACCCCGGACGCCGAGACGCAGATCGTAGCGGCGCAGCAAGGGATCGGGATGACGAAACTGCCGTGCTTCGTCGGAGATGCCGACGCTCTATTGGTGAGGGTGCCGGGCATCGACCTGCCCATGCATGGGACGCTCTGGCTTCTCACGCAGGGGGAAACACGCAAGACGAAGCGCGTGCGGCTCTTCACCGAGTTCGTATCCCGCAGGCTCGCCGCGTACGCTCCGCTTCTCGCGGGGCTGTCCATATCGCGCGACTGACGCCCGGCAGGTCGCCGGCGACGCTTGCAGTGGACAAGTGCCGGCAAGCGGACATCCCCAGCGTCCGACTTGGGCGAGAGCGGAACTCTGGCCAACACACTCGTAGCGTCTGCTTTTGGGCAATGTGGCAATTTCCGCAAATGGCGCTCGGCCGCCGATATCGTTCGATGATGCGCTACGGAGTGGCCTAAGGTTGTCCGCAACTTTGGCTCAAGCCATCAGTCTGGTCACTGCCGCCTCCCAGCCATCTAATCCGCCCGCTCGACCCGCATCGAGATAGAGCCGGGTCGGTCGAAGATCGAAGCCCCGCCCTTCACTTCGCCGAGGATGACGATACCGGGCTGAGGGACTTGGCCATCACGATAGTAGACGACGAAGTGGTCCGGGCCCCAAAGCCCGATCGTCCCGCTCTTGAAGGCGCGCTGCCGCGCTGCGGCGGGCAGACCCGACGGCAAGCTTCCCGTTTTTTCCTGACGAAGGTGGTCCGTCATCGGAATGGTCAGGGGCAGCATGCCAAGCAGCGCTTTGGTCGCGGCGTTATCGGCGAGCTCCGCCGTAACGGAACCCCACTCCGACGAGATCTTGATGCGTTCCTGAGCCATTGCTGTTCCGATCGTTGCGAGGAGTATGGCGCCGGCGATCCGAGTGGCTTTGAGCAGCATTGTCCGATCCTCCGTAGTGATGTCGTTCACCGAGCTCCCGCCGGTCCAGCGGCGGGAGCTCGGCCTGCGAGCCTTTGGCCGCCCACCGAGGGCGGCGGCCCCATCGCTTCGTGTCCGGTCGAGATTAGGCGACGAGATGCCGGCCGAAGAAGCTGGCCAGCTTGTCGAACGGGATCACGTCGACCTTGTCGTAGAGATCGACGTGGCTGGCTCCCGGAATGATCATCAGTTCCTTCGGCTCCGCGGCCGCCGCATAGGCGGTTTCGCTGAAGTAGCGCGAATGGGCTTTCTCGCCGTGGATCAGCAGAACCGGGCGCGGCGAGATCTCCTTGATGTAGGTCAGGAGCGGCATGTTCATGAACGAGAGCGACGTCGTCCGGGTCCAGGAATTGCCCGAGTTGACCGCGCGCGGATGGTAGCCGCGCGGCGTCCGGTAATAGTCGTGGTAGTCGACCAGGAACTGCGCCTCGCCGCCTTTCAGATCATTGTAGGGAGGCTGGTAAGCCGGGGTTCCGTTCGCGGCGTCTTCCCAGCGCTGCCGGCTCATCTGCTCCAGCATCTGCGTGCGCTGTTCGAGCGTCACGCTGTCGTTGTAGCCCTTCGACATGACGCGGGTCATGTCATACATCGTGCTGGCGACGACGGCCTTGACCCGCTTGTCCACGGCGACGGCGTTCAAGGCCATGCCGCCCCAGCCACAGATGCCGATGACGCCGATCCGCTCGCGGTCGACGGAGGGGTGCAGGCCGAGATAATCGATCGCCGCGCTGAAATCCTCGGTGTTGATATCCGGCGAGGCGACGTTACGGGGCTCGCCACCGCTTTCACCCGTGAAGGACGCGTCGAAGGCCAGCGTGACGAATCCGCGCTCCGCCATCGTCTGCGCGTAGAGGCCAGACGACTGTTCCTTCACCGCTCCGAACGGCCCGCCAATGGCCAGCGCCGCCAGCCGCCGATCGCCTTGGCCCTTGGGCAAATAGAGATCGCCCGCCAGGGTGATGCCGTATCGGTTCTTGAAGGTGACCTTCCGATGATCGACCTTCTCGCTCTTCGGGAAAGTCTTGTCCCAGTCCGCTGTCATGCCTTGAGCCTTTGCTTTGGAGAGGTTGAAGAGTGATGCGGCTGCCAAGGCGGCGACGCCCGCACAGGTCAGCTTCATCAAGTCGCGACGGTCCAGTCGTGCGGACGACGCTGTGATCGTGTTGGAGGTGTCCATCGTTATCTCCCCGTTCTCTGTGGCTATTCGGGCTTCAGCAGACGTTTTCCGTTGCCGATCAGCGCGATGCCGATGGCGGCCAGGGCGACGCTCCCCAGGAAGGTCGCGAAGATCGACAGGCCATCGAGCAGCATCCCGCCGACCACGGCCCCGAGCAGGATCGAGGCTTGGATCGCGGCCACCATCAGGCTTCCGGCGGCCTCCGGCGCATCGTCGACGTTCTGCGACATCCAGGTCATCCAGATCACCGACATGGCGGTGTTCATCGCACCCCAGAGAGCCAGGAAGAGGCCCACTGCAGCGACCGAGCCGCCGAGCAGCAGGAGACCAATCGTGCAGCCGCCCATCAGCAGCGCGGGCAGCTTCAGGAGAGGAGCGACGCTGCCATGCAGGAAGCGGCCGGAGCCCCAGGTTCCAAGGAAGCCAGCGCAGCCGAGCACCAGCAGCAGGATCGACAGCGTCGTCACGTCGGCTCCCGTCACCTGTTCGAGGAACGGGCGCAGGTAGGTGAACATCGTGAAGGCCGAGCCCCAGGACAGCATCGACGCGATCAGGCCGCGCAGGAAATACGGGCGCTTCAGCAGGCCGAACGTGGTCCGGAAATCCTGCGGCTGGCGCGCGGGCAGCGACGGCAGGGCGATCACATGCCAGACGAGGTTGACGGCGACGATCGGCGTCAGCGCCCAGAACACCGCGCGCCAGCCGAACAGACCGCCGAGATAGCTGCCGACGGGCGCGGCGAAGGCTGCCGCGATCGCTTGCCCGCCATACATCAGGGCCAGCGCGCGAGGCACCTCGCTCTCGGGAACCAGGCGCATGATCACGGCCGTCGCGAGCGCCCAGAAGCCACCGATGCAGATCCCGAGCAGGGCGCGACCGAGCATCAGCACCGCGAAGTTCGGGGCGGCCGCGACCAGGACCAGCGAGACCAGCATGAAGGCCGTCATCGCGACCAGGACCCATTTCCGGTTCAGCGTCCCGGCGGCCGTGGTGATGACCATGCTCGCCGCCACCGCGAAGAGACCGCTGATCGAGATCGCTTGACCCGTCTGGCCCTCGGTCGCGCGCAACCCCTCGGCCATCGGCGTCAGCAGGCTGACCGGCATGAACTCGGAAGCGATCAGCATCGCCACGCAAAGCGCCATCGAGAGGACGGCGCCCCAGGCGGCGGTCGGCTTGGTTCCTTCCTCCGATACGGCGGTAGCCGCCATGTTGGGTCGCTCCTGCATCTGTTGATGCGGTGCAAAATAGTGGTTCAGGCTCGGAACGATTACCCGCCGAAATTGGAATGCACTGATCGATGTGATCGATTAATCTCGGCAGGCAGACACCGAGGGTTCTCATGGACAAGACCGATCTCAACCAGCTCCGGTGGTTTCAGATCGTCGCCGAGGAGCACAGCTTCACCCGGGCGGCGGCGAAGATCGGCGTCGCGCAATCGACTCTCAGCTACGCGATCAAGCAGCTCGAAGATCGCATGGGCGTTCGCCTTCTGACCCGGACCACGCGCAATGTCGCGACCACGACCGCGGGCGAGCGCCTGCTCCAGACGATCACGCCGCGGATCGCGGAGATCGAGGACGAGATCGCGGCGCTGACGGCGTTGCGCGACAAGCCGTCGGGCTCGGTCAGGCTGACACTATCCGACCATGCGCTTGAAAGCGTGGTCTGGCCGAAGCTCAGGCCGGTCCTGCGGGATTATCCCGACATCAATGTCGAACTGATCCTCGACAGCACCTTCCGCAACATCGTCGAGGAGGGTTTCGACGCAGGGGTCCGTCTGGGTGAGAGCGTCGAGATGGACATGATCGCGGTCCGCATCGGCCCGGACTGGCGGCTGGTAGCGGTCGCTTCGCCCGGATATCTCGCTGCGCACGGAGTACCGGACCATCCTCAGGACCTAGTCGGGCATGTCTGCATCAACATGCGCCACGAAACAGCCGGCGGGCTTTATGCTTGGGAGTTCGAAAAAGCCGGAAAGGAATTGCGTGTCCGGGTGAGCGGCCAGCTCACCTTCAACAACTCCTACGCCATGATCGATGCGGCGGTGAACGGCTATGGCATCGCCTACGTCCCCGACGACATAGTGGAGCGGCAGATCGCGTCGGGCGAACTGGTCCTGGTGCTGGACGACTGGTCGCCCTTTTTCGACGGCTATTTCCTTTACTATCCCAGCCGCCGCCAGAACCTTCCCGCCTTCAAGGTCGTTGTCGACGCTTTGCGCTACGGAAGCCAGGCAGGATCAGGACGGTCTTCTGGCCTGGGCTGAAAGTCCGCTTTCCGGCAGGCCTCGAATGTCCGGAGTTGGCGCTACGCCGCCTCAAGGCTTCCACCCGTGGCTTACGACTGGGTTGGGTGGCTAGCTGAAGTTCGCCAGGTCGGCTCCCCAGGGCGGGATGGGCCAAAAGCCGACATTGCGCCGCTTTCTTCGATCACCCCGTCCGCGCGGGCGAGGAGCATTGGCGGTATTGTGAGGCCGCATACACGCCTTGACGGTCCTCAAAGATTGGTGGTGAGGTCGAACCTAGTCTGCTTCTCGACGCCAGCCAGGGCCGGGCAACACGGAATTAATCAAGCGCGTTGTCGAACCATCCGCACGGCGAAGATCAGGATAACTGCCCCAATGAAGCCCGCGATCAAATAACCGACCCAACCGGGACCGAATTTGATACCCATAAGGCCGAACAGCCAACTAGCAGCAGCGGCCCCTACGATTCCCAGGACGATGTTCATCACAAGTCCCATGTCGCTCTTCATAAACTGCTCGGCGAGCCAGCCAGCAATTCCGCCGACAACGATGGCGGCGATCCAACCGATTTCCATACGCGACCTCCCCAGCAATGCAGCCAATAGTAACCGTGTACTTTGAGGCGTTACGGCAAAAAGGGCCCTCAGCAAGGCCCGTTCGGATGGGATCTCTGAAAGGATAGAACGAGCCGAGCCGGACGGCAATGCGCGGCGGCTGGCTGGGGCGCGATGTGCACGGGGGCCGTGCTTGGCGCAGCACCCTTGAGCCTTATCGAAGTCCGCTTTGGGCCGATTGTGTTGAAGAAGTCGGCGCTGGGTAGRCTATCGATYGAGGCTGGGTGGCTTTGTGAGAGAGGCCTTCGCCCTCATGCCGCCMGTGGCGGCGCTCCYACCGGCATCAGCTTCGCCATTTTCCTGAGGTTMTGGGCAGTGGCTGCGAGGAGGAACTCATCGCGGGCACCGCATGGTCCTCGCAGTCTCAAGCGGTCGAGTTTGAGGATGCGCTTCAGGTGCGCGAACAGCATCTCGACCTTCTTCCGTTCGCGTCGCGAGGTGACGTAGGCATCGGTGGCAGCGATGTCGCGCGCCATGTCGCGGGCGCCCTCGTGGATGGAGCGCAGAAGCTTGCGGGCAGGTTCTTTCGGACAGCAGCGCGGCTTCAGGGAACAGGCATCGCAGTCGCGCTTGACGGCTCTGTAGCGCATGAGGCCTTCACGATCGATGCCGTCGCGCGGCACCGCGAAGGGGCGGCGAAACTGCCGAAGCTCCTTGCCGCCCGGGCAGATGTAGAGATCGCGATCATGATCATAGGCGAAGTCGGATCGGCTGAAGGTGCCGTCCCGACGCTGGGATTTGTCGAACACGGGAACATGYGGCTCGATCCCGCGCTCGTGCACCAGCCAGGCGAGATTGTCGGCTGAGCCATAGGCTGCGTCCGCGACCAGCTTCTCGGGCCAGGTGCCGARCCTGTCCTGGGTGCGCTCGATCATGGTCCGCGCGGCGCCGACCTCGGCCTGCCGCACAGCCGTGGTCGCCTCCACATCCATGATGACGGCGTGCTTCAGGTCGATCAGATAGTTKGTCGCATAGGCGAAGAAGGCTTGCCCGCCATGGGCAGCCGTCCAGCGTGCGGCAGGGTCAGCTGGCGAGAGGAACTTGGGCACGACCGGCGTCGCCGCGCCGAAGGCCGCWTCGTCCAACACACGGCCAGATACTCGCGCACCGCATGGTTGGCGGCCTCRGGCGCCAGCCCATCCTTGCCGGGCACGCCGTTSTGGCGATTGGCATCGGCCTTGATCAGGCTGGCGTCGACCGCAAATCCCTCGCCACCGACCAGCCCTTCCGCCATGCAGCGTCGAACCGTCGTCTCGAAGACCTCGCGCAGCAGATCGCTGTCGCGGAAGCGACCGTGCCGGTTCTTCGAGAAGGTGGAATGGTCGGGCACATCCCCCTCCAGGCCAAGCCGGCAGAGATGGAGTAGGCGGGCGGTCGCGCCAGGCTGGTCGAACGGAAGATCGAAGCCGAACCAGCGGTCATCGCGGATCTGCTGACGAGGTTCGGTCATCCCTTCAAGCGCGTCGGCCTGKAAGCGGGTCCAACATCATCCTGGCTTTACAGCGCGCTGCGAGAGGCCGGGTATCCCGCGATCTGCCTCGGGTGCCGCCATGTGAAGGCTGGCCTCAGTGCGATGCGGAACAAGACCGACCGCAACGATGCGCGCGGCATCGCCCATCTTCTTCGCCTTGGATGGTTCAGGCAGGTCCACATCAAAAGCGACGAAGCGCAGCAAGTGCGTATGGCACTCGTCAGCCGTCAGCAGCTCTTGAATAAGACGCACGATATCGAGAACGCTATGCGTGGTTCGCTGAAGGTGTTTGGGCTTAGGATCGGGATCGTCACGCGGAGCGCCTTCGAGGTCCGAGTCCTGGAGCTCGTCGCGGATCATCCAATCCTGCTCGCGATCACCGAGCCGATGCTGCGCGTTCGTCGAGCGATGATCGAGGCTTTCGAGGTGCTGGACCGTATGTGCCGGCAGTTGGCGCGACGCGATCCTGTTTGCCGCCGGCTGATGACCATACCTGGCGTCGGAGTGGTCGTGGCGCTGACCTATCGCACGGGCGTCGACGTCCCCGAACGCTTCTCGCGATCGAGAGATGTCGGCGCGCATTTCGGCCTGACGCCGAGACGCTACAGCTCCGGACAGACCGACTTCGATGGTCGCATTAGCCGCTGCGGCGACGAGATGGTCCGCACCGCATTGTACCAGGCATCCCACGTCCTCTTCCACCACGGTCCCTGGTCCTCTCTGAGGTCGTGGGCCATGCGGCTGGCGAAGCGCGGCAGCGTGAAGGTCGCGAAGGTTGCTCTCGCACGCCGGCTCGCGGTCATCACGCACCGCATGTGGACCGAGGGCACTGAGTTCCGTTGGTCAGCGACGCCCGGATCGGTCGCCGCTTAGCCGCGTCGCGGGAACTCCATTTAGCGATCGACTTGCATAGTTCCGTCGCCGCGGCGGAAAAGAGCGCCCGGGAGGGTGCGAGGGTCGGACGAGCACGCATCGCTGGTTGCGATGGCACGGCATTCGCCGGTCTAATCGCGAGGCAGAGCTAGGCCGTTCGATCCTTCTCAACCCATCCTGTCCGCCGACGCAGCCAGCGTCGAGCACGCAAAGTAGCCTGAACTCGTCCGGGCGCTCCCGATCCGCATCGGCACGCAAAACGGAGTTGACACATGCCCGCCTAAAGAAACCAGCGATAGGCGAGGTTCAGATGGACTTCGTCGCAAAGCCTGCGCTCGGAGCGGATGCCGAAGCAGTAGCCGACGATCAGCATCCGGATCATCAGCTCGGGATCGATCGAGGGCCGGCCGGTGTCGCTGTAGTAGGGACGTAGATGCGCACGGATGCCGGACAGATCGACGAAGCGGTCGATCGAGCGCAGCAGGTGGTTGGCCGGGACATGCCGCTCAAGGCTGAACTCGTAGATTAGTGCCTCCTGCGCAACCGTCCGCTCGCCCATCATCGCGCCGCCCTCCGCCCAAGGACGACTGAATCAGAACCTCAGGCTCGCAGCAACACCGACTTCTTCAACAAAATCGGCCATCTTTCACCGTCTGGCAGTTTGCCGCGAACGTCTCACTTGGGTCGAGAGCGGTGATCAGGGGTTCGCTCGAAATCTGACATTGGCGAGCTTGCCGCAAAGCGGACGTCGCCATGGTCTGAGAAAGGTGGAGAGCCGAAGTTGGCTGTCTGCCCAGAACCGGACATTCGTGCCTTGGGGCGCGTCTCCTACTGGTTGTGTGTGGTCCTTCGAATTTTGCGCTCTGTAGGCC
>NZ_JBFTLD010000095.1:0-21782 GCF_056396265.1 Allobosea sp. 05T422_2
GCGTCACTGCGTGTCGGCGGCAGCACGAAGGTGGTCTCGGACAGATTGGTCCACTGCGCGATCGCCTGCATCGCAGCGTCGCTCAGCCCCGCACCATCGAGAATGACCGCCACCGGATTGCCGAGCAGCGGCTTGGCGGAAAACGCATCGACGACCTTATAGGCCCGGGCCATGGCATGTCCTCGCATCGAGACGGCAGGATTGGGATAGCCGATCGGCAAGGGACTGGCGAGGTCCGCGACATGCGAGCGACATCCTCCACGGCGTCGAGCAGCCCCCCGTCAAGCTCAAGCGGGGATGAGCGCTCCGACCTCGCGATCCGTGGYGCGGTCGCTCGCCGCGAGACCTGCCGCGACATTGGCGCGGTCGGCCGGGCTGCGGTTCTGGCTGAGCTTGCGCTTGCCCTCCAGCCGGGTGATCGGCAGGCGCAGGCCGATGATGCCGCGCAGCTGCGCCTGCACGAAATCGGGCGGGGCCTCGGACACCGTCCAGGGCTTGGCGCGCTCGCCCTCGTGCAGGTTGGTCAGGCGGGTCACGACGTCGAGAAGGCGCGTCGCGTCGTCGAAGAACTCGATCGGGCCATAGGCATGGACCGCGACATAGTTCCAGGTCGGCACGACCTTCCCGGTCTCCTGTTTGGTCTCGTACCAGGAGGGCGTAACATAGGCGTCCGGGCCCATGAAGATCGCGAGCGCCTCGCCCAGCGCTGTGGTCCGGCCCTGCGGGTTGGCCTTGGCGAGATGGCCGTAGAGCACGCCATGCTCGCCCTCGTTCTCCTCGAGGAAGAGCGGCAAGGGCGTCGCCAGCACGCCATCGACGGTGCCGGTAACCAGAGTGGCGAGCCTGGAGGCGCGGATCGTCGCCCGCAGGCTGTCCCTGTCATCGTCACGGAAGGCTGGCGGGGTATACATTTCTGGAACTCCTTGTGCTGCGAAGAGAGATGCGCCCAACCTGGCTTTCTGGAAACGGCCAGTTTCGAAGGTTTGATGTGGTCCAGTTCACTGACGGCGTCGCGCGCCGGATCATCGCGGCAATCAAGGAGCAGATCCATGCCGGCGCCTATCAGCCTGGCGACCGCCTGCCGTCGACCCGGACCTTTGCTGCCGAATGGGGCGCGTCCCGCACGACGGTGACACTCGCCTATGGCCAGCTGATCGCCGAGGGCTACCTGCTCAGTCGGGCCGGCGCGCGGCCGATCGTGGCCAAGGGGCTTGGCGCGGCAGCGCCGGTGCCGGCGCGGCTCTCCGCACCTCGGCATCTTTCGGATTTCGCACAGCGATTGCTCGCCCTGCCCCGGCCGGCCGCGACGCAGCCGGCCTCGATCGCGGATTTCCGCTATGGCGATCTCTCCGGCGCCGATTTTCCCGTGCTCGCCTGGCGCCGCGCCCTGAACAGGGTCAGCCTGCGACGCAGCCGGCGGCTGCGCTATGGCGATCCGCAAGGAGCGCCTGCGCTTCGCGGTGCGCTGCAGGGCTATCTCTGGCGGGCCCGCGGCATCACCTGCTCGGCCGAGCAGATCATCATCGTCAACGGCTCGCAGCAGGGGCTCGATCTCTGCGCGCGACTGCTGCTCGATCCCGGCGACGCCTTCGTGATCGAGAACCCCGGCTATCTGCTCGCCCGCCACGCCTTCGCGGCCGCCGGCGGCATCGCCCGCCCGGTTCCGGTCGACCGGGATGGGCTCGTGACCGATGCCCTGCCCCCGGCTCGGCTCGCCTATGTCACGCCCTCGCACCAGTTTCCGCTCGGCAGCGTTCTCTCGGCGACGCGCAGGCGCGCGCTGCTGGCCTGGGCTGCAAACAGCGGCGCCACGATCATCGAGGATGATTATGACGGCGAGTATCGGCATGACGTCGCGCCGATCCCGCCCTTGCAGGCGCTCGAGCCCGACGCGGTGATCTATGCCGGGACATTCTCCAAGACGCTCTCGCCGGCGCTGCGCCTCGGCTATCTCGTCGTCCCGCCGTCGCTTACCCCCCCCTTTGTCGAGGCGAAGCGCCTGACCGACCGGCACACGCCTCTCCTGGAGCAGGAGGCGCTGGCCGATCTCCTGAGCGAGGGCGCCTATGAGCGCCATGTCCGGAGCATCCGCCGGAGCAATGCCGAGCGACGGGCCGTGCTGCTCCAGGCCCTGGCCGAGGAGCTTGGGCCGATCGTGACCATCGAAGGCGCCGATACCGGCCTGCATGTCGTCGCCTGGCTCACGGATGTCGCGGCCGAGCGCGAGTCCGGGATCGTCGCGGCCGCACGCGCCGCCGGCGTCGGGCTCTATCCGGTCTCGCCGCTCTATGATCCAGCCGGGCCCCGGCCCCACGAAGCCGGGTTCATTCTCGGCTATGCCGGCCTCGACCTCGACGCCGTGAAGAAGGGCATCACGCTGCTGGCGCCTCTCCTGGCCGGACAGCGCTGAGACGCGGGACCGGCGAGCGCGCCCGGCAAGGCCGCCAGGCCCGCTCCGGACCTCGCCCAGCCGGACCGGATGTCAGGTATCACGCGAATCAGGCCATCCAAGCCATTGCCAGGATGAGACTTTCCAGATCTGATCAGCCTCTGCCTCATCGCCCTTGCCGGCCAGGCGACACGATCGGCCTCAGTGGTCGTTCCAGTACTGCGTCATGCACCAATAGGTGAAGGCCGAGGTCCAGCCGATCACCACCAGCCCCGCCAGCCCCTCGACGCCGATGAAAATCCGCAAGGGGCCGAAGGGCAGCGCGTTGCTGCTGCCGAGCGAGGCGTAGGATTCAAAGGAGACATAGAGCGATTGCTGGAACGACACGGGAATGCCGATCCCGAACACCTCTTCATTCACGGCAACGGAGAGCAGCCAAAGCAACAGCGCAAAAATCAGGATCTGAATGAGATGACTGACCATGCTTCCGGCAACAACGAAGACAATTCTCTGCCTTGGCGCGACGGAAAGATGCGCCGCGCTGCCCGATATCAAACGCAGGAACTCGTAATGGACAAGTATACACCCGATGGCGCAGACGGCCGCTGCTAACGAGAACAAGTACATAGCGATGTCCTGACCTGGCACGTACGCTTGCGCATCGGGTTGTGTTGACCAAATGCGGCTCCAGCGTGACCTCCCGGCGGCGGTGTTCAAGCATCGGCAGGCGCGATGGATTGCAGCTCTTGGGAAAGCCGATGCAATCACAGCCGCTTAGATCATCGCAGCGGATACCGAATTGGGTCCGATGAGTGAAGCCTTGAGCCGTTATGTCGCTTCAACTTAGCGAGAGCAGCTGCGCGCTTGGGACTGCTCTACGTCCCGGCTCCCGAGCCGGGACTGGCGCGCCGCTGCCGGTAGAGCCGGACGCTCGCCAGCCATGCCAGGCCGGCGGCGATGGCGAAACAGGCCGGAACCCAGAAGGCCGCATTCCCGATCTCGGCTTCGGAGACGGCCGAGGCAAAGCCGCTGGCATTCGCGACCACGCCCGCCAACGCCGCGCCAAGGGCCAGCCCGGTCTGCTGGATAGTCGGGACGGCGGAGGCGGCCGCCGCCTCGTCTCCCGGCTTCGCGCCGTTCATGATCGTCGGGCCGACAAAGGGCCAAGCCTGCCCGATCCCGATGCCGAGCACGACGACGGCGAGGATCAGGGCGTAGCTCGGCGCCGGGCTCTGCAGGAGCAGGCCCAGCGCGATCAGGCCGCCGGCCATGAGAACCGGGCCCGAGAGCAGCAGGCGCCTCGGCCAGGGACCGGTCAAGCCGGAGACCAGCACGGACGCGATCGTCCAGGCCAGCGACCCGCTAGCAACCATGAACCCGGCCTCGAGCGGATCGAGGCCGCGGAGCCTTTGCAGGAAAATGGGCAGATAGATGTGCAGCGGGCTGAAGGCGATGCAGAGCAACAGGATGAGCCAGAGGCCGATGCCGGTCTCGGTCCTGAACGAGAACGCATCGCTCGGCAGCAGGCGCACCGGTGCTTCGCGGTCGAACCGCAGCATCAGGGCGAGCGCCGCGACCGCCACAAGGATGAGGCCTGCCTTGGCGCTGCCCGCCTGGACGAGCGATGCCGACGACATCGCCGTGATGGCCAGGCAGATCAGTCCGATCCGACCGGCAGGAAGGCGCGACGCGTCGGAGCGCTCTGCCGATCGGTTCCCAGGCAGCACGAGCGCGGCAGCCACCGCCAGGATGATCGAGAGGATCACCGTCACGATGAGGGCGCCGCGCCAATGTCCGGCGCGTGCGAACAGGCCGCCAATGAGCGGCCCGGCAAAGACGGAAATCGTCCAGCTCGTCGCCATCAGCGCGATGACCCGCGGCCAGAGCCTTGGCGGGAAGATCGCCCGGACCGCGGTATAGGCCGCCCCGACTTCGAGACCGCCGCCGAAACCCTGGACAAGGCGCGCGGCGATGACCCATTTCATGCTCGCCGCGAACGAACAGACCAGCGCGCCCAGGCCGAAGATCACCACCCCGACGCATAAGGTGTCCCGGACGCCGTATCGGGTCGTCAGCAGGCCAGCCCCGCTGGCCGCCACGATCGAGGCGCCGACATAGGCGGTCGCGGGCAGGCTCAGCATGCCGGCGCCGCCGAGTTCGGCGGCGATCGAAGGCAGCACCGTGGTCAGCAGCAGGGAGTTCATCGACTGCAGCAGCACGCCGCTCATCAGGATCGCGAGCGTCGGCAGCCATGCCCAGTCCAGAAGATCCCGCCATTGCGTGGCAGACGCGTCCCGATCCATGTCCGTCTGTCCCCGCCTGCGGCGCGCCACGCCTTGCATCGACTCGCAAGGTGATTTAATTTAGAAACCAATTGCTATCTAAATTGAGWGCCATGAGTCAAGACAACGACAGCCAAGGCCAGGGCGACGAGCGCAGCCGGGAGCGGATGCTGTTCCATCTGAAGACGCGCGGCGCGCAGATGGCTGCGGCGATCGCGGCGCGGCTCGACATGACCCCGGCGGGCGCAAGGCAGCATCTGCTCAAGCTCGAAGCCGACGGCCTGGTGACGAGCCATGACCGGCAGGAAGGGCGTGGCCGGCCGAAGAAATACTGGGAGCTCTCGCGGCAGGGACATGACCGGTTCCCCGACCGTCACTCCGACCTGACGCTCGACCTGCTGCAGTCCGTCCGGACTGTCTTTGGCGAGCCCGGGCTGCAGCAGCTGATCGCTCACCGCGAACAGGCCTGCCTGTCCGCCTATCGCGCGCATGTCGGTGACGGCGGCCCACTTCGGCGCAAACTGGCCGCGCTCGCCGAAATCCGCAGCCGCGAAGGCTATATGGCCGGGATTGCCGAGGAGGAGCCCGGCCGCTTCCTGTTCATCGAGAACCATTGCCCGATCTGCGCGGCGGCGACCGCCTGCCAGGGCCTGTGCCGTTCGGAGCTGGCGATCTTCCGCGCCGTTCTCGGGCCAGATGTCGAGGTCGAGCGCATCGAGCATATCCCGGCGGGTGCGCGCCGCTGCGCCTATCGGGTCCGTTCGCTCCCGGCCTGAATCCGCTGGGGCGCCCAATCGAGACAAGCCGGCACTCCTCTTGCGGCGGCCATTGCCCCAAATGACTGAGGCATCCGATTGCGTCCGGTCGAACGGCCGCGCTCACGCCCGTAGCAGCGCTGGCATTCGCCCTCTGCAGGACGAGCAAAGGCTCCCCTTCTTGCGCATGAAGTAGTCAGCGGGCACAGTACCTCTGCTTGGACCCCGCTATCTCCTTCCGCTGTTTCTGCTGCATATGAAGGGATTTTGCTATGAATCCGAAGGCTACGCCGGCTGAACTCCCGGGTAATACTGAAAAAATCGTCGATCGCCGCAGCATCCTGCTCGGGGGTACAGCGCTCGCCGCGGCGGGGCTGTCGGGCTCGGCCGCGATCGCCCAGGCGCAGCCCGCGCCCGCGGCACCGGCGGGCTCCGCAGGGCGCAAGCCCAACATCGTCGTGATCTTCGGCGACGATATCGGCATTCCCCAGATCAGCGCCTACACCATGGGCATGATGGGCTACCGCACGCMCAATATCGACCGTATCGCGCAGGAAGGCGCGATCTTCACCGACAGTTACGGCCAGCAGAGCTGCACCGCCGGCCGCGCCTCCTTCATCCTCGGCCAGGAGCCGTTCCGCACCGGTCTTCTGACCATCGGCATGCCGGGCGACCCGCACGGCATCCAGGACTGGATGCCGACCATTGCCGACGTGATGAAGACGCAGGGCTACGCGACCGGGCAATTCGGCAAGAACCATCTCGGCGACCGCGACGAGCACCTGCCGACGCGGCACGGCTTCGACGAGTTCTTCGGCAATCTTACCACCTGAATGCCGAGGAGGAGCCCGAGGGCTATTTTTATCCGAAGGACCCGGAGTTCAAGCGCAAGTTCGGCCCGCGCGGCGTGATCAAGTCATCCGCCGACGGCAAGATCGAGGATACCGGGCCGCTCAACACCAAGCGCATGGAAACCGTCGACGAGGAATTCCTGGCCGGCGCCAAGGATTTCATCGACCGGCAGGTGAAGGCGAACCGCCCCTTCTTCCTCTGGTTCAACTCGACCCGCATGCATGTCTTCACCCATCTGAAGAAGGAATCGATGGGCAAGACCGGCAAGGGCATCCATGCCGACGGCATGGTCGAGCATGACAGCATGGTCGGCGAACTCCTGAAGCAGCTCGACGATCTGCGCATCGCCGACAATACGATCGTGATCTACACGACCGATAACGGCGCCGAGCTCGCGCTCTGGCCGGACGGCGCGATGACGCCGTTCAAGAGCGAGAGGGCACGACCTGGGAAGGCGGCATGCGCATTCCCATGATGGTGCGCTGGCCCGGCGTGATCAAACCCGGCACACAGTACAACGACACGATCTCGCTGATCGACTGGTTCCCGACGCTCTGCGCCGCCGCCGGGGCGGGAGACATCAAGGAGAAGATGAAGGCCGGCTTCACCGCGGGAACCAAGACCTTCAAGGTCCATCTCGATGGCTTTGATTTCGGGCCCTATTTCAGGGGCGAGGTCAAAACCGCGCCCCGGGACGCGTTGATGTATTTCGATCAGGCCGGAAATCTCAACGCGATCCGCTGGAACGACTGGAAGCTCAGCTTTGCCCAGGCCAAGGGCAATATCGCGACCGGCACACGCGAGGTCACGGCCTGGGCGATGATCACCAACCTGCGCATGGATCCCTACGAGCGCGGCCTGGAAGAAGGCGGCGAAGCCATGAAGTTCCTGGCCCAGAACATGTGGCTGCTCGTGCCCATACAGGGGAAGATCAAGGAGTTCTTCTCCGACTTCGACCAGTATCCCTACCAGTCCGGCAGTTCGCTCAATGCCGGCGGCATCAACTACGGGCTGCTCAACCAGCAGGCCGCGATGAAGCGCCTCAAGGAGCTGGAATCGCTCCGGCCTCGCTGAGAAACCCAAGGTTCGCGCTGTCCCGGCGTCTTTTCGCCGGGGCAGCGCGAGCCGCCCATGGATGCCGGCATTCCCACAGGGCCGAGCACGAAACACGGATGTCAGTCCGCTCGGAGCGCCTGCCCCATCGGCCGAGACGATGCGTCGGCGCATCAAGCCGTGACGATCGCCATTGCCGGGCAACGGGCCTCGCGCGCGAGCCTGCGGCCAGCCCCCGCAGCCTGCCTCTCAATCGGCGACCAGGAACGCATTGCGGACGGCAAAAAATTCGCTCGTGAAATCCGCGCCGAGGCGTKAGTTCGCGCCGTCGGGCGGGCGCAGCAGCGCCCGGAAATGGACCGACGGCTCGAATGGGCGCACAGCGATGCCGCCGATCATGCGATCGGCAATGACGAAGGGGTTGACCAGGCCGATGCCGAGCCCTTGCGCGGCGAGAATGGCGATCGTCACGCCATAGGGCGTCTCGGAGTTTGCTTTAGTATCGCGCTGTTTCCACTTCGCGCAGGCAGATATCCAGCCGAGCAAGCAGCATATCGACATCTTCGGCCTCKACTGTCAGAGGCGGCCTGATCTTCAGGATGTTGTCCGCCGGTCCTTCGCGCCCGATCAGGATGCGCATGTCGCGCAACCGGTTCACGACATAATCCGCGGCCGCCGTCGCCGRGGTGCGGCTGTCGCCATCCGTGACCAGATCGACGCCCAGGAATAGGCCGAGGCCGCGGACGTCGCCGATGACCGGGTACTTCTCGCCCAGCGCCTGCAAACCGGTGAGCAGGCGCTCGCCCATTGCCTTCGCGTTGGCCGCCAGCCTTTCATCCTCGACGATGTCGAGCACTTCGGCAGCGATCAAGCAGGACAGGGTCGAGCCGCCGAAAGTCGAGAAATATTCCGGTCCCTCGGCGAAACGGTCGGCAACGGCGCGGGTCGTGATCACTGCACCGATGGGATGGCCGTTGCCCAGCGGCTTGCCCAGCACCACGATGTCGGGCCGCACGGCTTGCTGCTCGAACCCGAAATAGAAGTCGCCGAGCCGGCCCAGCCCGGTCTGCACCTCATCGGCGATGCAGATGCCACCGGCCCGACGGATGCGCTCATAGACCTGCGCGAGGTAGCCCGGCGGCGGGATGATCTGGCCGCCGACGCTCGGGAAAGTCTCCGCGATGAAGCCGGCCACCTTGCCGCCTCGCCGTTCGATCGCTGCCAGAGCCTCGTCGACCTGCGCGGCATAACGCAGCGCCCTGTCGGGATCGTCGCGTCGGAACCGCCCGCGATAATCATCCGCGACGTCGACCAGCTGCACCCATGGCTTGCGGCCGCCCATGCCCGGCTTGTTGAATTTATAGGCCGAGATGTCGATCGCACCGGTGGTGTTGCCGTGATAGCCGTGATCGGGCGTGACGATGTCGTAGCCGCCGCTGGCCGCGCGTGCGAGGCGAAGCGCGAGTTCGTTCGCCTCCGAACCCGAATTGACGAAGAAGCAGATCTCCAGCTCCTCGGGCAACTTCGCGGTAATGCGCTCGGCCAGCGCGACCTGAGCCGGGTGCAGGTAGCGTGTGTTGGAGTTCATCCGCGCCAGCTGGTCGGCGGCAACGGTCCGGATGCGTGGATGCGCATGACCGACATGGGGAACGTTGTTGTAAGCGTCGAGATAGGGCCGTCCCATCTCATCGAAGAGGTGGTGGCGCCAGCCGCGCAGGAAGGTGACGGGGCGCCGATAGCTGAGCTTGAGATTGGCGCCGAACCGGGCCTTGCGCTCGGCCAGCAACGCGGCTTCATCGATCGGCCGATAGGCGGCCCGGTCGTCCGGAAGATTGAGCAGCGCCGCCGGATTGGGGCAGATTGCCTGCCAGAGCTCCCAGTCGTCCGGGTCCGCTACGCCTGGCCAGTCATGGCCCATTCCGTCCAGCGTCAGGGCGAGCTGGAAATGCAGATGCGGTTCCCAGCCGCCGTTCCCGTCGGGTGTTCCCAGCCGCGCGAACACCTCGCCCGCAGTCACCTCGCAGCCGGGACGAAGCGTCTCGCACAGAGCCGGGTCGAGATGGCCGTAGAGCGTATGGAAGACGTCGCCCTCGGGGGTCTGGTGCTCGAGGATCGCAACGCCGCCATAGTCGAGATGGCCGGTGCGGTTCTCCACCATGGCCACCCTCCCCGCCAGCGGCGCATGGACCGGGTGCCCCGCCGGAGCGAAGATGTCGATGGCCATGTGGATGGTACGCCGGTTCGACGCCCGCCACGGTCCCTTGTGGAAGGCCCGGTCGGTGTAGACCAGCCTTGGCTCGCCATATTGCCCGAGCCAGCGGCTCCTATCCGAACCCTTGCGCGGACCGAGATGGCGGGCCTCGTCTTTACGCAGGTTGAACGGGTCCTGAGGCACCGTGCTCGTCGCTACCGAGAGCTGGCCGACGGATAGGTCGTCCAGTGCCTCGCCGATCACCGCGGCAAAGGTTCCCCTCTGCCGGTCGAGCCAGGCGGCCACGCGGTCTGCCGAGTCGGTTGCCGGCAGTCTGCATGCGACGCGCAAGCGCGCCCGCATGTGCGCGCCGTCGAGCGCTGCGTTCTCCAGCAACCGCCAGGCGGGTGCCTGCGAGATGGTCACATAGGCGTCGCCGGGGCGTCCGGCCGCTTCGATCGTCGAGTTCACGACGCTGACGGCAAGGCGCGTGCGCAGCAGCGGCCAGATCAGGTCGGTCTCGGCTGCGGTCAGCGGCGAGGCGCTGTGATAGCCGGCGACCAATGCCGCAAGGGCCGCCTCGGGCGTCTCATGGTCGAGGATCGCATAAGCGCCGGCGATCGCCAGTTCGCAGACCCTCGGGCCGACCGCCATATCGCCGAAATCGATCAGCCCGCTGATGCGCGTCGGCTCCGCGAGGCCCGGCACGACAAGGATGTTGAAGTCATTGAGATCGTTATGGATCACCTGCGATGGCAAGGCCCTCAGCGACGGGAGTGCGGCCTCGTAATCGGCCAGGATGTCCTCGATCAGCCGGCGACGCGCGCCGTTTCCGAGTACATCGAGATGCGCGCCGATCCACCCCGCCTTCGTCAGGTCCCATTTTGCCGCATCCGCCGTGGCCGCCCCCTCGAACCGGGCAAGCGCAAGATCGAGCCGCGCCGCCAGTGCGCCAAACGACGACAGGACCGCTAGCTGCTGCGGCCCTGCCTCGCCCATCGGGATGCCTTCAAGCGCGCGCTGGACCCACACCATCCGCGGCTGCCCGCGGTCGTCCGCGACATGCTGCCAGGCACGACCGTCCCGTGCCGGTAACACCTGCGGCAGCGGCAGCGTGGGATCGGCCGAGAGGGCGTGAGCGATGGCCACGCATTGCTGCTCGACCAGAGCGGCATCGCCATGAGCGCGCATCGCCTTGATGATAATATCGCCTTGCGGGGCTGTAGCGCGGAAGTTCAGGTCATGCTCGCCGCCAAGCTGCCGCAGCCCCCCCGTGCTCCCGAACTGTTCCGCGATGGCGCGCAACCAATCGTGGTTCATATCAAATCTCCTGAACTCATGGCGCGCTTCGACGACGCTTGCCGTGAGGGCTGGAGCCCCAAGGCAATGAGCGCGCCCGGCGCGGGGGGCTCAACCGACCCGGATACCGTCTCGCCGGCGCATCTCGTTCAAGGGCCAGACAGACGGGTCGATCAGGAAGAAGGGTTGAGCTGCGCGAGCGCCAGCCCGTGCAGCGTGCGGTCACCGGCGGCGGCGATCTGTCCCTTCCACGAAAGGTCGATGGCTTTGCCGGACCAGTCCGACACGACGCCCCCGGCTCCCTCGATGATGGCGATCGGGGCGAAGACGTCGAAGGCGTCCAGGCCGCCGTCAACTGCGATGTCGGTATTGCCGCGCGCCAGACAGCCATAGGCATAGCAGCTGCCGCCGTATTGGGTGAAGGCGACCGTCCGATCCAGCCGGTCGACCGCACTCCGCTCGGTCTCAGTCAGGAAGCGGGGGTTGGAACTCGTCAGGAAGGCCTGCTCCAGCGAGTTGCGAGGCCTGCAGCGAATAGGTCGGCCGTTATGCTCCGCGCCGGCGCCGGAAATGCCGGAGAGGCGCTCGCCGGTCGCCGGCAGGTCCATCAGCCCCAGCCAGGGGCGACCTGCGCGCGCGACCCCGATCAGGATGCCGTAGACCGGGATTCCGGCAATGAAAGCGGCGGTGCCGTCGATCGGGTCGATGACCCAGACGAATTCGCGATCCAGCCCGTGCGAGCCGAATTCCTCGCCCAATATGCCGTGGTCGGGATAGGCGACCTCGATGCGCTCGCGCAGGCGCTTTTCGATGGCGCGGTCGGTGGCGGTGACGAAGCTCTGGTCGGCCTTGATGTCGATCTTGTGGGCCGTGCGCAAGGCCTCGGAGACGATGGCGCGGCCCTCGTCGGCGAGTTGCTGGGCGAATGACAGGAGTTCGGAAGCGATGGGGTCGGTCATGTCTGTGCTCAATGTGAAAGGATCTGGCCAAGGAATTGCCGCGCGCGTTCGCTCTTCGGCTTCGAAAAGAAGTCCTCGGGCGCGGCGGCCTCGACGATCTCGCCGGCGTCCATGAAAATGATCTTGTCCGCCACGGACCGGGCAAAGCCCATCTCATGGGTGACGCACACCATCGTCATGCCGTCGCGGGCGAGGTCGCTCATCACGTCCAGCACCTCCGAGATCATCTCCGGATCAAGGGCCGATGTCGGTTCGTCGAACAGCATGACCTGCGGGTTCATGCAGAGCGCACGGGCRATCGCCACGCGCTGCTGCTGGCCGCCGGAAAGCTGGCTGGGATACTTGTCGGCCTGGTCGGCGATGCGCACGCGCGTGAGATAGGTCATCGCCGTATCGCGCGCGGCCGCCTTATCCTTCTTGCGCACGAGGCGTTGGGCCAGCATCAGGTTCTTCAGCACCGTCAGATGCGGGAACAGGTTGAAGCTCTGGAACACCATGCCGACCTCGCGGCGCACGGCGATGGAGCTGCGCTCGCCTTCGAGAACGACGTCGTTGACCGTGATGCGGCCACTGTCATGCGTCTCCAATCCGTTGATGCAGCGGATCATCGTCGATTTGCCCGAGCCGGACGGCCCGCATACGACCAACTTCTGCCCCTTGGCGACGGTGAGGCTGACATTCTTCAGCGCCTGGAACGACCCGAATTGCTTGCATACATTGTCCAGAACGATCTGCTCCGGCGGTGTCATGCGGATGCCCCTCTCTTCATGTATTTGCCGAGGTAATCTTCAAGCTTGCCAAAGCCGACCTGGAAGACCCATGCCATGGCCAGGTAGATCAGTGCCGCCGCGATGAAGATCTCGAACGGGGCGAAGGTGTTGGACACGATCGTGCGGGCAACGCCGGTGATATCGAGAAGTGTGACCGTGCTCGCCAGGGCCGTTGCCTTCATCATTGAGATGAACTCATTGCTATAAGCCGGCAAAGCGAGGCGCACGGCGATCGGCGTCACGACATAGATGAAGCGTTGCGGGGCACTCAGGCCAAGCGCTCTCGCCGCCTCGTTGACGCCCTTGTCGACCCCCAGAACGCCGCCCCGCAGGATTTCKGATATGTAGGCGGAGCTGTTGAGCGAGAGCGCGACGACGCAGCAGCCGAAAGGCTCGCGCAGCACCGGCCACAGCACGCTTTCCCGGACGAAGTCGAGTTGCGGCAACCCGTGATAGATGATGAAGATCTGCACCAGGATCGGCGTACCACGCAGGAAGTAGATATAGCCCATGGCCGGCCAGGCGAGGTACCAGCGGCCGCTGATGCGCATCAGCAGGATCAGAACGGCAAGCACCAGGCCAATCGCCGTCGAATAGGCCATCAGCTTGAGCGTAATGCCGAGCCCCGCGGCGGTCTGCGGCAAGCTCGACAGGATGAGGTTGAAGTCGAWGTTCATCGCGCCCTCTCCAAATGGCTGTTCGCATACCGCTCCAGCCACCATGTCAGGATGGTGATGACCGTCGTGATGGCGAGGTAGATCAGCGCCACGGTCATGAACATCAGGAAGGGCTTATGGGTGACGGCGGTCGCCATCTGGCCGACGAAGACGATTTCCTCCAGCCCGACGATCGAGATCAGGGCGGTGTCCTTCATGATCGACAGCATGTGATTGCCAAAGTTCGGCAGCGCGAGCCGCCACATTTGCGGCATGCGCACATAGAAGAAGGTCTGGCCTTTGGTTAGCCCCAGCGCGTGGGCCGCCTCGACCTGGCCGTGCGCCACACCCATGAAGGCGCCCCGGAACGTCTCGGTCATATAGGCTCCGACGATCAGCCCGATCGCGATCGCGCCAGCCCAGAAGGGCGGGACGTCGACGAACTTGATCTGCGGATCGTAGATCTGGGCAATCCGGGTCAGCACCACGGCCGTGCCGAAATAGAACAGCAGCAGAACCACTAGCTCGGGCGTGCCGCGAAAGACGACCGTATAGGCCTTGGCGAGAACCTGCGCCGCCCGATTGCGGGAGAGCTTGGCGCTCGCGCCAAGCAATCCGAAGATGACAGCGAGGACCAGCGAGGCTGTGAAGACCTTCAGGACCATCACGGTCCCGAAGAAGAAATCGTCCCACCAGCCGGAAAGTGCGGCCATGTATCATTCCCCCCGATCATGGCGGACCGGCACGGCCGGACCGCCATCGGCCATGTTCAGTTGATGCCGACGCCCTTCCAGTTCTCGGGACTGATCGAGAAGGGGAAGTATTTGTGGCCGTATTTCTCGAGCGAGCCGTTTTCGATCAGTGTCTTGAGCGCGCCGTTGACGCGCTTGACGAGATCCTCTTGGCCCTTGCGGATCCCGATGCCCACGCCCGTGCCGAAATACTCCTTTTCGTCGATGGCGGGTGAGACGAACTCGAACTTCGCTCCCTGATMAGTACTGAGGAATTCGAGATAGGCTTTCATCGGATTGGTGATGGCGACATCGACACGGCCGTTGCGCAGGTCGAGCAGCATGGCCTGGGCGCCGTCGTAGAGCCGGATATTGGCGCCGGGCAGCTTTGCTTCGATCCACTTCGCGTAGGTGGACGCCCGCTCGACGCCGACCGCGAGGTTCTTGAAGCTGCTCTGTATCGGCTTACCCTTGTCGTCAAAAAGCTTGAGATCCTTCCCCTTCGGACCGAGGAACCGCCCGATCGAGACGCGATAGGGGACCGAAAAGTCCATCTTCTGGAGCCGCTCGTCGGTGATGGACATCGATGCGACGATGAGGTCGAACTTGTTGGTCAGCAGCGCAGGGATCATGCCATCCCATTGCTGACAGACATATTGGAGGTCGGCGCCGATGAGTTCCGCGACGCCCTTTGCGACGTCCACGTCATAGCCGGTCATCTCGCCGCCGGGCGCGCGGAAGTTGAACGGCGCATAGGTGCATTCCATGCCGACCCGCAGCGTCTCCGCCTGGGCAGTCGCTGTCGCGATCGCGCTGACCGCCGCGAACGCTGCCGAAAGAACCAATTTCCTCATCGTCATAGCGGCTCCCCTTCTTTGATTATCGCCGATATTCGAAGTCGTGCCGAAGAGCGTCGCCCCCCGCACACAGCTAGCCGGCATACTATTCCAGCGTTTCCGGCGCGGGTGTTATCCCCCTGAGGGAGGATGGTGCGGGGGTGAGGAGGCTGCGTAGTTTCCCGGCATCGTGCTCGTTTGCCTGGGAGGCCGGTCTTGAAATTCGTGCGCATGCCGATCGAAATTGAAGCGCCAGAGCAGCTCGGATACGATACGATCCGTCGGAATCTGTCAGAAAGTTCGGTCGCCGACCGCAGGTTGGGCGAACTCAACGTCAAGCTGGACGACGTCCTGCTCTGCTATGGCGATCATAAGGGCAGCATCGACCTGAGGGATTCGGTGGCGAGCCTCGGTACCGGTCTCGACGCAGAAGACGTCCTCATCACGGCCGGCGCCTCGGCCGCCCTCTTCATGGTCGCCACCTCGCTTCTGGATAGGGACCAGCATCTCGTCGTGGTGCGCCCGAACTACGCGACGAACATCGAGACGCCGCGCGCGATCGGCTGCGACATCACCTTCATTGATCTCGATTTCGAGTCGGGCTTCCGCCTGGATATCGATCGGATCGAGGCGGCGATCCGGCCCAACACCAGATATGTTTCGGTGACCTATCCGCATAATCCCAGCGGCGTGATGATCTCGGAGGCCGAGCTGCACGCCATCGTCGCCCTCGTCGAAAGGAAGGGCTGCTTCCTCCTGTTCGACGAGACCTATCGTGAGATGACATTCGGCCAGATGCTACCGGTGGCCGCGACGCTCAGCCCCCGCGTGATCAGCGTCTCCTCGCTGTCGAAGACCTATGGCATTCCGGGTATCCGCATCGGCTGGCTGATCTGCCGCGATCCAAAGCTGATGCAGCTCTTTMTTGCCGCCAAGGAGCAGATCGGAATCTCGGGCAGCATGATCGACGAGTATGTCGGCTACATCGCGCTGAGCCAGCGCAGGGACTGGCTCGAGCCCAACAACCTATTGATCCGCAAGGGCTTCGAGCTGGTGAAGGCATGGATCGAACGCGACGAGTTCGTCGAATGGGTCGAGCCCCAAGGCGGCTGTGTTTGCCTGCCGCGGATCAGGCCTGATGTGAAGCTCGATCTGCCGACCTTCTATCATCGTCTTTACAGTGTCCATGGCACCTATGTCGGTGCCGGACGCTGGTTCGAGATGCCGGACAACTATTTCCGCGTCGGTTTTGGCTGGCCGACGCTGACGCAATTGTCTGAGGGCCTGGATGGCATTTCCGCGGCGATCCGCGACGCCAGGGGCTGAGGAAGGCCGGTTCTGCCGCCCGCCGCTGGATCATGCCTGCGGCCGGCGGTCTCGTTCAGCGTGCGGGGACCATACCTGCCGCTCCGCCGGAGCGGCTCGACACATCATCCTGCCTCTGGAGCGACATCAGGAACAGAGAGAACAGCTCCTGTTGCGTGGAAAGGCCGAGCTTGGCGTAGAGGTTCTGGCGGTGGGTCTTCACCGTCGTCACCGAAATGCCGAGATTGCGGCTGATCGACTCGCCCGAATGGCCCTTCAGGATCAGGTGGGCTACATCGCATTCGCGCGGGCTGAGTTTCCCTTTGCCGAAATCGCCCAGCAAGAGGTCGAAGGAGGCCCAATGCGTGTCACGCTTGCTGTCCTGGCGGCAATGCTGCCAGATTCGGYGGTAGATTGCCCCTATCAGGGGCTCGATGGTCCGCAGTGCCTCGCAGTCGGCATCGGAGAACCCGCCTAGGCTGGCCAGCCGATAAAAACTGATCTCCGCCATCTCGTCTTGGGGGAGTTCGACGGCGACGACCACCTCCTCCATCCCCGCCGGCCAGCCATAGGTGCGGTAGCCGAGTTCCTCGTCCACCTGTTGTTGGACCTTGAAGTGCCGGTAGTGGTCGGAGGTGAAATAGGCGTCCGGTGCGAGCTCCCGCAAGCGATAGATGCCCGCCTTCAGCCCGTTGAGATAGGCATTGTAGACCGGGTTGAGGATGTAGGTGCCGGCGATGTAAAGCTCGAGCGCTCGCTTTCCGGAGCGGTTGGCGAAGGTGTCGGCCACATAGACGGGGGCGGCCTCGCGCCGATAGACCACCGACATCGCTAGCTTGAAGGGGACGATGCGGTTGATCGCGTCCAGAAGCAAATAGGGGCTGTCGGAACGGTCAAACCGATCGATTGCGCGAGCGGCATCCAAGCTGAATGCCGCGATCATGCCCGCGTGTATCTCCCGATTCAACGCACTCAGTCCTCGTCCAGCTGCGTGACCCGCCTGTACTGCCGCCGGACTCAGGCTAACATGGCCGCATCCTGCCCAACAATCTTGGCGATCGCGGCAAGGGTCCGGTCGATCTCTTCGATCGTGTTGTAATGGGCGACACCCAGCCGAACGACGCCTTCGTCTTCGTCGAGCCCGAGCAGGCGCGCAGGCTCGAGCGCATAATTGTGCCCCGACCAGGCGCAGATGTCCTGCTCCGCCAGAGCTTTCGCGATGACATGGGTCGAGACATGCGAATGCGTGAAGGAAATTGTTGGTACCCGGTGAGCGAGGGAGGCCGCATCGGTGATGCCGCGGACGGTGACATGGGGCAGCCGCAGGAGCCCCCCGATCAGGCGGCGCGACAGCACGTTCTCATAGGCCTCGAAGCTGCGGTAAGCGCCCAAAAGCTTCTMGCGACGCGTTCCGTGGTGGCCGGTGGCCTCACCCAGCCACTCGAGATAGTCGACCGTCGCGGCAAGTCCGGCCAGAAGCTCCGTCTGCGGGGTGCCCGTTTCGAAGCGCTCCGGCAGGGCGTCGCTGGCGCAGCGACACTTGTACGGCTCCAGTTCGGCCAGCAGGCTCTCGCGCCCCCATACCATGCCGAGGTGCGGGCCGAAGAACTTGTAGGACGAGCAGGCCAGGAAATCGCAGCCCAATGCGTGGACTTCGGGAAGCCGGTGCGGCACCAGTTGAACCGCGTCGACATAGACCAATGCGCCGGCTTGCTTCGCGATGGCCGTGAGTGCGGCGACGTCGTTGATGGAACCCGTCATGTTGCTGGCGTAGTTGAGGGCGAGCAGGCGCGTACGGTTGCTGAGGAGTGGCCTGAGGTCCTCCGGCTCGATGCGCCAGCTGTCACGGTTGAAGGGCAGCCATTTGACCTCCAGCCCCAGGTCCCGCGCCATTAGCAGCCAGGGCGAGACGTTGCCCTCATGTTCCATGCGGGTGAGGATGATCTCGTCGCCCGGCCGGAACCGCCTGCCGATCGAGCGTGAGAGATGCAGCGTCAGCGTGGTCATGTTCTGGCCGATGACGATCTCGCGCTCGGATGCCGCCCCAAGCAGGTCGGCCACGGCCTGGTGCGCCTTGAGCCAGATGGCGTCAGCCCGCCTGGAACCGGCAAAGAACCCACCCAGATTGCTGCTGGCACCGGCCATGGCCGCGCCGACGGCGTCGATCACCTGCTGCGGGACCAGTGTTCCGGCGGGATTGTCGAGATAAATCGGCGGATTGGCGACCCTGGAAAGCGCCGGAAACCGGCTGCGTACACTCTCGACGGGGAACGTCTTGGACGGGGCTTGATCGTTCATTGCATGGCCTCGGATAGGATGTGGAGTGAACCCGCACCGCCTGTCATCGTGTGGATCCCAGCTACCCCATTCGATCTCGTGCGCACCATCATCCCTAAGGGGGAGGTCGCTGAGCCGGCGCCATTTGATCGGCGGGCTGTCTCAGATGATCGCGGGGAGCATCATCTTGCGAACCGGCTCGTCAACGCGGCCGCAGTCGGCTTCATCCTTTTCACTCCCTCAGGAAACGGATTACCTTGCAAATCGGGAATTCTCCTCCATAATTGCAAGGATGATACCGCGTCGCATTGCTTCTGAACTAACCCATCTGATCGACAGCTATCCGGCGGTCGCATTGCTGGGGCCACGGCAGGTCGGAAAAACGACCCTGGCCCACGAAATAGGTGAGACGCGCCCCTCGATCTATCTTGACCTGGAATCGGATGCCGATCGCGCCAAGCTGACCGAGCCCGAGCTCTATCTTGCAGGCCACGAAGACAAGCTGGTGATCCTTGACGAGGTGCATCGCCTGCCCGGCCTCTTTCAGAACCTGCGAGGATTGATCGACCGTGGTCGACGTGCCGGCCACCGGACAGGGCGCTTCCTGCTGCTGGGCTCGGCCTCGATCGAGCTTCTGAAGCAATCAGGCGAGAGCCTTGCGGGCCGGATTTCGTATCTTGAACTCGGGCCGATCAACGGTCTTGAGGTCCCTCGGGAGGATCTKAACAGGTTATGGCTGCGAGGTGGCTTTCCAGACAGCTTCCTGGCCGCCAGCGCTCGCGTGAGCCAGCGCTGGAGACAGGATTTCGTTCGTACCTATCTTGAGCGTGACATTCCGCAGTTGGGTCCTCGGATCCCGGCTGAGACTTTGCGGCGTTTCTGGACGATGCTCGCGCATCATCAGTCGGGCCTGCTGAATGGAGCGGAGCTGGCACGTTCCCTTGGCGTCGACGGCAAGACGGTCGCGTCCTATCTCGATCTCCTGGTCGATCTGCTTCTCGTCCGTCGCCTTGAGCCTTGGCACGCCAACGCCGGAAAGCGCTTGGTCAAATCACCCCGTGTATACGTCCGGGACAGTGGGATCACGCATACGCTCCTCGGCCTGGAAACGCTGGAGGACGTCCTCGGACATCCCATCGCCGGCGCCAGTTGGGAAGGTTTTGCGATCGAGACTCTTATCGCCGCCGTGCCACCTGGCACTCAGGCAAACTTCTATCGCACAGCTGCGGGCGCAGAAATCGATCTCGTGCTGACCCTGCCTGGACGGCGGCCCTGGGCGATCGAGATCAAGCGCAGCCTCACGCCGAAGGTGGAGCGAGGATTTCATCACGCTTGCGAGGATATCGCCCCCGAGCGACGCATCGTGATCTATCCGGGCGTCGAGCCATACCCACTCCGGGACGGAATCGACGTGATGCCGCTCGACCATGCCGCCCGAGCGTTGAGCGGGGGCTGAGCCGCATATCGATGCCCCGGCGAGGCGAACGCGACATTGAAACTGGCCAGACGAGTCGGGCGCATTGCAGAACCTAAGCTAAAATAATATATGGATGCTTATGAACAGCATGCCTAAAGCCCTGACCAAAGAGCAGCCCTCGCGCACTGTCGGTTTCCTCCTGCACGATGTCGCGCGACTGCTGCGCAAGCGCTTCGAGCAGAATGCCCGCGGGTTCGGGTTGGAGCTGACCCGGTCGCAATGGCAGGTGCTGGCCTATCTCGACAAGAATGAAGGCATCCGGCAGGGCGGCCTTGCCGAGTTGCTCGAGGTCGAGCCGATCACGCTCGGCCGCATCCTCGACAAGCTCGAAAGCTGCGGACTGATCGAACGCCGGCACGACGCCACGGACCGGCGCGTCTGGCGGCTCTCCCTCACAGAAAAGGCCGGGCCGACCCTCGCGACCATGCGCGAGCTCGGCGAGATCACCCGCGCCGAGGCCTTCGCCGACACCTCCGAAGCCGAGCGCGAGGCGCTCCTCGCCCTGCTCACGACGATGCGTGGGAACCTCTCGGCGGCCTGTGCGATGCCGCCAGCCGTAGGACCGAAGACCGATGGATGACACAGCGAGACAACCCGACCCCGTCCGGAACGACGGCTCGGATCCTTCTGCGGCCAGCAACGTGACCGAAATCCGCCGCCCCGAGCCGAGGCTGCCTTCGGCTCAGCCCGCCCCTGTCACTAAAGCTCCCGAGACCACGGCGCAGGCGCCTGCCCCGGCCAGCACCGCTCCCGCCGCCAAGCCGCGCAATCTGAAGCGCTCCATCCTCTTCGCATTGCTGCCCGTCGCGCTTGCCGCGGGCGGCTACTGGTACGTCGTCGGCGGGCAGGTCATGTCGACCGACAACGCCTATGTGCAAGCCGACATCGTCGGCATCTCGACCGACGTCGCCGGCATCGTTGGCGAAATCGACGTGCGCGACAACCAGCAGGTCAAGGCCGGGGACGTTCTGTTCAAGCTCGACGACGCGCAGTTCCGCTTCGCCCTCGACCGGGCGAACGCGCAGATTGGGGTGGTCCGCAACGATCTTGAAGCGCAGAAGGCGAACTACAAGGCGATGCAGAGCAAGATCGCCCAGGCCAGGACCGATATCGATTACTACACCACCGCCTTCAAGCGGCAGCAGGACCTCGCGACCAAGGCGGTGGCCTCGCAGGTGACCTATGATTCAGCCAAGCACGATCTCGATGGCGCCGTGCAGAAGCTCGCGCAGCTCCAGAGCCAGCTCATCGGTATCGCCGCCAGCCTGAACGGCAATCCCGATGCGCCGATCGAGGACCACCCTCGCTACAAGGACAGCGTCGCAGCCCGGGCCGAGGCTGCCCGCCAGCTCGATCACACCGTGGTCAAGGCGCCGATGGACGGCATCGTCACCAATGTGCCCTCGCTGCAGAAGGGGCAGTACCTTGCCGACGCGACCGTCGGCTTCAGCCTGGTCTCGGCCGACCATGTCTGGATCCAGGCGAACCCCAAGGAGACCGAGTTGACCTGGGTCCGCCCGGGACAGAAGGCGCGGGTCTATGTCGACACCTATCCCGGCGCCGAATGGACCGGCACGGTCGACAGCATCAGCCCGGCCTCGGCCGCAAGCTTTTCGCTGCTGCCGGCCCAGAACACCAGCGGCAACTGGGTCAAGGTCGTCCAGCGCATCGCCATGCGCGTCAAGATCGACACGCCCGCCGGCAAGCCGCTGTTGCGGGCTGGCATGAGCGTCGTGCTTGATGTCGATACCGGCCGCGCCCGCGGCCTGCCCAGCTTCGTCTCGGACCTCTTCGGCAAGACCGAGACTCACAATGGCTGATGGTGTCGCCACGGCGGCGACCCCCGTGGTCGCCAATCGCGGCGCCATCACCGTCTGCGTGATCCTCGCCGTGATCATGCAGGCTCTCGACACGACGATCGCGAATGTCGCGCTGCCCTATATCCAGGGC
>NZ_JBFTLD010000096.1:0-21772 GCF_056396265.1 Allobosea sp. 05T422_2
GGCGCTGCCCCCGCAACTGTCAGCGGCGAGTACTTGTCCAGACTATCAGTCACTGAGGCCGCCAGGCCTTGGGAAGACGGGACAAGAGCGATGACCCGCGAGCCAGGAGACCTGCCGCGACAGCAGAATCGTCCTCGGGCGGGGTGTCCCGGTGGATCGCTTGGTCATGTCTGCGGGCGCTCGTCGCTGCGACATTCTCCGTTGCGACTCCGCCTGGCCTTTGCCCCCTACAGATTGGGGTTTGAAAGCCGATGTCCCTCGCGACCGATACCATCCGCCCTGAGACGTTCAGCCCGATCGCGTCGCAAGGCAGCGATGCGCGATCGACCGCGGAACCGGGCTACCAGGTGATCCGCCGCAACGGCAGCGTCACCCCGTTCGACGCCTCCAAGATCAGCGTCGCTCTGACCAAGGCCTTTCTGGCGGTCGAGGGCAGCAGCGCYGCTGCCTCGCGCCGAATCCACGACATCGTCGCGGAGTTGACCCAGCAGATCGTCGCCGGGCTGACGCGGCGCGCCGATGCCGGCCGTACCTTCCATATCGAGGATGTGCAGGATCAGGTCGAACTCGCGCTGATGCGCAGCGAACACCACAAGGTCGCCCGCGCCTATGTGCTCTACCGCGAGGAACGAGCCCAGGAACGGGCCCGCGCCAAGGCGGAAGCGAAGCCTGTGGTCGCCTCCGCGCCGGTGCTGCGCATGAAGGCAGCCGACGGCGCGCTCGTGCCGCTCGATGGGGCTCGCCTCGCCACGGTCATTCGCGAAGCCTGCGCCGGGCTCGACGGCGTCTCGGCTGAAGCCGTGCTGAGCGAAGCGCAGCGCAACCTCTATGACGGCATCAGTCAGGATGAGCTGGCGCAGGCGCCGATCCTGGCTGCGCGCACCCTGGTCGAGACCGAACCGAACTATTCCAAGGTCTCGGCTCGCCTCCTGCTCGACAAGCTCCGCCGCGAGGCGCTGAGCTTCGTCTCCGGTCGTCCGGAACAGGCGACTCATGCAGAAATGTCAGTACGTTACGGCGACTATCTCCACGCCTATGTGAAGACCGGCATCGCCAACGAGCTGCTCGATCCCGAGCTTGGACGCTTCGATCTCGCCCGCCTTGCGGCTGCGCTCAAGCCGGAGCGCGACCTCCAGTTCGATTATCTCGGCTTCCAGACGCTCTATGACCGCTATTTACTGCATGTCCGAGGCAATCGCTTCGAGCTGCCGCAGGCCTTCTTCATGCGTGTCGCGATGTGTTTGGCGATCCGCGAGATCGACCGCGAGGCCCGGGCGATCGCCTTCTACGACCTGCTCTCCTCCTTCGACTTCATGGCCTCGACGCCGACCCTGTTCAACGCAGGAACCCTCAGGCCGCAGCTCTCCTCCTGCTTCCTGACCACGGTGCCGGACGATCTCGACGGCATCTTCAAAGCGGTGAAGGACAACGCCCTGCTGGCCAAATATTCCGGCGGGCTGGGCAATGACTGGACGCCTGTGCGTGGCCTTGGCGCTCATATCAAGGGCACCAATGGCGAGAGCCAGGGCATCGTGCCGTTCCTCAAGGTCGCCAACGACACCGCGATCGCCGTCAACCAGGGTGGCAAGCGCAAGGGCGCGGTCTGCGCCTATCTCGAAACCTGGCATGTCGACATCGAGGAGTTCCTCGATCTGCGCAAGAACACCGGCGACGACCGCCGCCRTACCCATGATATGAACACGGCGAACTGGATACCCGACCTGTTCATGCAGCGCGTCGCCGCCGGAGGCCAGTGGACGCTGTTCTCGCCCGACGAGACGCCCGACCTTCACGATCTCTACGGCAAGCCGTTCAAGGCGGCCTATGAGGCCTATGAAGCCAAGGCCGAGCGCGGCGAGATCAAGGTGTTCAAGCGCCTCAACGCGCTCGATCTCTGGCGCAAGATGCTGACCATGCTGTTCGAAACCGGCCATCCCTGGATGACCTTCAAGGATGCCTGCAACCTGCGCTCGCCGCAGCAGCATGCCGGCGTGGTGCATTCCTCGAACCTGTGCACCGAGATCACGCTGAACACCTCGGCCGACGAGGTCGCCGTCTGCAATCTGGGCTCGATCAACCTCGCGGCCCATGTGACGGCGGGCGGGCTCGACCGGGCCAGGCTCGGCAAGACGGTCGCGACCGCGATGCGGATGCTCGACAACGTCATCGACATCAATTTCTACACGATCCCCGAGGCACGCCGCTCGAACCTGCGCCACCGCCCGGTCGGCCTCGGCATCATGGGCTTCCAGGATGCGCTGCAGACCTTGCGCCTGCCCGCGGCGTCCGAGGGTGCCGTAGCCTTCGCCGACACCTCGATGGAGGCGATCAGCTGGTTTGCGATCTCGGCCTCGGTCGATCTTGCCGCCGAGCGCGGTCGCTACCCGAGCTTCGAAGGCTCGCTCTGGTCGAAGGGCATCCTGCCGATCGACTCGCTCGACATCCTCTCGGAGGCCCGCGACGGCGATGTCGAACTCGATCGTTCGACGACGCTGGACTGGGACAGCCTGCGCGAGCGGGTGAAGACCACCGGCATGCGCAACTCGAACTGCATGGCGATCGCCCCTACCGCAACGATCTCCAACATCGTCGGTGTCTCGCAGTCGATCGAGCCGTCCTATAGCCAGCTCTACGTCAAGGCGAACATGTCGGGCGACTTCACGGTCGTGAATGCCGACCTCGTCCGCGATCTCAAGGCGCGCGATCTCTGGGACGAGGTCATGGTCTCGGACCTGAAATACTACGACGGAAAGGTCAGTCAGATCGACCGCGTCCCCGACGATCTCAAGGCGCTCTACGCAACCTCCTTCGAGATCGAGACAAGCTGGCTGATCCGCGCCGCCGCACGCCGTCAGAAATGGATCGACCAGGGCCAGTCGCTCAATCTCTACATGGCGCAGCCTTCCGGCAGGAAGCTCGACGAGGCCTATCGCCTCGCCTGGCGGCTCGGCCTGAAGACGACCTATTACCTGCGCGCGCTCTCGGCGACCCATGTCGAGAAGTCGACGCTGAAGGGCACTGACGGCAAGCTCAACGCGGTGTCGGCAACGGTCCCCGTCGCGTCCAAGCCGATCCTCGTCGACATCCCGCTCGACAATGGCATGGCCGTGCCGAACGCCTGCTCGATCGACGATCCGACCTGCGAAGCCTGCCAGTGAGGCGGCGGCGGCATCCACGCTCGCCTTCGCGGCGCGCATGGATGCCCGGCCCTGCCCGATAGCGAACGATACGGACGGCCGGGTCAGACCCGGCCATGACATTCAGACCCGATTGGATATTCATCATGCTCGACTGGTCAGACAGCAAGCCTGCCACCGCCCTCGATCTCAATCCGGCCGCGCCCGGCGGAACCTCTGCMGATGCCACCGGCCTCGGCGAGATCGATCGCTCCGGCGGCCGCGTCAGCGTCGACGAGAAGCGGATGATCAACTGCCGCGCCGATGTGAACCAGCTCCTGCCGCTCAAGTACAAATGGGCCTGGGAGAAATACCTCGCCGGCTGCAACAATCACTGGATGCCGACAGAGGTCTCGATGCAGGCCGATATCGCTCTGTGGAAGTCGAAGGACGGGCTGACCGAGGACGAGCGCCGCACGATCAAGCGCAATCTCGGCTTCTTCGCGGCCTCGGAAAGCCTCGTCGCCAACAACATCGTGCTCGCGATCTACCGTCATCTCACCAATCCGGAATGCCGGCAGTACCTGCTGCGCCAGGCTTTCGAGGAGGCGGTGCACACCCACACCTTCCAGTACATCGTCGAGAGTCTCGGCCTCGACGAGGGCGAACTCTTCAACATGTATCGCGAGGTGCCTTCGATCACCGACAAAGCGGCCTGGGCCCTGAAGCACACCCAGCATCTCGACGATCCCGATTTCGAGACCGGCACGCCCGAGGCCGATCAGGCCTTCCTGCGCGACCTCGTCGCCTTCTACGTGATCTTCGAGGGCATGTGGTTCTATACCGGCTTCGCCCAGATCCTGTCGCTCGGCCGACGCAACAAGATGGTCGGCATCGCCGAGCAGTACCAGTACATCCTGCGCGACGAGAGCATTCACCTGAATTTTGGCATCGACGTGATCAACCAGATCAAGATCGAAAACCCGCATCTCTGGACCAAGGCCTTCCAGGACGAGCTGCGCGGCATGATCCGCGACGCTGCCGAACTCGAGGCCGCCTATGGCCGGGACACCATGCCGCGCGGCTTCCTCGGCCTGAATGCTGCGCTCTGCGAGCAGTACATGCATTTCATCGCCAACCGCCGTTGCGCGCAGCTCGGCCTCGCGCCGGTCTTCGCGGAAACGGAAAACCCGTTCCCCTGGATGAGCGAGGCGATGGACCTGAAGAAGGAGAAGAACTTCTTCGAGACCCGCGTCATCGAATACCAGAACGGCGGCGCTCTGAGCTGGGAGTGAGCTGAGAAGGATGGAGCCGTCTCGCTGCAGGGCTCCATCAGCAGGCGGTGTGGTCGGTGCCTGCGGCTTGACGCCGCCTTGGGCCCCTCTATGGTCGGCCGCGATCAAGGTTCCTCGGGTCCAGGCCCGAAGCTAAGAGGGAATTCGGTGAGGCGCCCTGCGCCGAATCCGAGGCTGCCCCCGCAACTGTAAGCGGCGAGCTCTTCTCCCAACGTCCACTGGCGCTCTCACGCCGGGAAGGCCGGGCGAAGCCAGCGCTGACCCGCGAGCCAGGAGACCTGCCCTGATCGCAGAAGCGTCTTTCGGGCGGGGTGTCCGGGGGGATTTGCGTCGGCGGCAGGTCGTAGACCCGCACCCCCGAACCGATCCGCTCAAGCTCCCGGCTCGTCATCTCGGGGAGCGATGAATTCCATGTCCATGATGCCGAACCACGCGGTCGCAGCCGCGGCAGAGCGCTTGACGCAGACTCGTCGAGCAGTCTATCAAAATTGTAATATTGTTGCATTACAGGATCGGCCGTGCGAGGCCCTCGAGCCTCGCGACGCATGCCGTCGCTCGACGCTATCGGAGACTTCAATGCGCAGCGCCGCACGCCTTTCTTGCCTTTCGTTCGTCGCAGCCATCGGCATGTCGATGTCCGGAGCGGCCTTGGCCGCGCCGACGCAGTATCCGCTGACGCTKGAGAATTGCCGGGAGACGATAACGTTCAACCAGGCGCCAAAGCGCGTCGTGGCGGTCGGACAGACGCAGACCGAGATCCTCTACGCGCTCGGGCTCGGCGACAAGGTCGTGGGCACAGCCGTGTGGTTCAGCCCTGTCGCGAAGCCCTATGAGGCGGTCAACGCCAAGGTGAAGCGGCTTGCCGACAACGATCCGAGTTTCGAGGCCGTCGTCGCCCAGGAACCCGACCTCGTGACTGCGATGTTCGAATGGCATATCGGCCCCAACGGCATCGTCGGCAAGCGCGACCAGTTTGCGAAGCTGAAGGTGCCGACCTATGTCTCGCCCACCGACTGCGTCGGAAAGGACAATTCCGGGCCGGGCGACGGCGTCCGCACGCAGATGTTCACGATGGATCTCGTCTACCGCAATATTCGCGAGTTCGGGCAGATCTTCGACGTCTCCGATCGCGCCGAGGCGCTGGTCGCCGAATTGAAGGCCCGCGAGGACAAGGCGGTCGCTTCTGTGGCCGGTATCAAGCCGCAGGATGTCCCCGTCGTGGTCTGGTTCTCCAGCAAGGACATCAAGGGCGACGCCTTCCTGGCCGGCAAGAATGGCGTGCCTGCCTATATCCTGTCGAAGCTCGGCGCCCGGAACGTCATCACCACCAACGAGGAATGGCCGCTGGTCGGTTGGGAGACCGTCGCTTCCGCCAACCCTGCCGTCATCGTCGTGGTCAAGATGGATCGCCGGCGTTTCCCAGCAGATGACATCAATCTCAAGCTCGACTTCCTCAAGACCGACGCGGTTGCGAGCAAGCTCGACGCCAGTCGGCAGCAGCGGATCGTGATCATGGATGTCGGCGCGACCAGGGCCGGGCTTGATACGATCGACGGCATCGAGGCGCTGGCCAACGGCATCAAGAGCTTCGGCCTCACCAAGTGAGCCATGGAGTGGTTCGGCCCAACTGGTTGGCGAGGGGCGCAGTAGCGATCCTCGCCTTCGTCCTGCTGATACTCGCGATCGCGCTCGCCGTGACGATCGGCGAAATGTCGATCCCGCTTGCCACGGTCTTCAGGGCCCTGGGCAACGGGTTGTTCGATCTCGACTACCCCGTGAGCGCGATCCAGCAGGGCGTCATCTTCGACTACCGGTTGAGCCGGGCTGTGGTGGCGGCCCTCTGCGGAGGAGCGCTCGCGCTTTCGGGGGCAATCCTGCAGGCGCTGCTGCGCAATCCGCTCGCAGAGCCCTATATCCTCGGTATCTCGGCCGGAGCCTCGACGGGTGCGGTCGCGGTGATGATCCTGGGCTTCGGCGGTGCTGCGCTCAGCATATCTGGCGGTGCCTTCCTCGGCGCCATTGCTGCGCTCGTCATCGTTGCCTTGCTCGCCGCAGGGGCCGGTGGCGCGACCGACCGCGTGATCCTCGCAGGCGTCGCCGGATCGCAGCTGTTCAATGCGGCGACCGCGACGATCGTCACCACGCTGGCCAGTGCCGAACAGGCCCGCGGCGTGATGTTCTGGCTTCTCGGTAATTTCGGGGGGGTGCGCTGGCCCGATGTCTGGCTCGCTACGCCAGTGGCCTTCGCGGGCTTCGCTGTCTGCATCTTTCATACGAAGGCGCTCGATGCGTTCGCCTTCGGCGCGGATGCCGCGGCCGCGTTGGGCGTGGCGGTGACCCGCGTGCGCATCGTGCTGTTCGTGACGACGGCCGTCATGACAGCGACCATGGTCAGTATCGTCGGCACGATCGGGTTCGTCGGTCTCGTCATACCCCACGCCGCGCGCTTCCTGACGGGCCCAGCCCATGCCCGGCTGCTCCCGGCATGCCTGATCATCGGTGCAATCTTCATGATTCTTGCCGACATCCTGTCGCGGACGCTGGTGCCGCAGCAGATTCTGCCGATCGGCGTCGTGACGGCGCTGTTCGGCGCCCCGGCCTTCGCCTTCATACTCTATCGCGCGAGGCGACCGGCATGACGCTGGCCGCGCGCGACGTCCGTTGGAGCGCCGGAGGGCGCGTGATCGTGGACGGCGTGACGCTGCACGCCGAACCGGGAAAGATCCTCGGTCTCATCGGCCCCAACGGTTCGGGAAAGTCGAGCCTGTTGAGGCTGCTGTGCCGCCTGCGCAAGGTCGCAAGCGGCGTGGTGACGCTGGACGACCGCGAGATCGGCACCTTGTCGCGGCACGACCTCGCCCGGCGCCTGGCCTTTGTCGAGCAGCAGGCGACGACTGAAATCCAGCTCTCTGTGTGCGACGTCGTCAGACTCGGACGGACCCCGCATCGCGGCGCACTCGCGTCCTGGACAGCGGCCGACGAAGACGCGGTCGAGGCCGCGCTGGCACGCGTCGATATGGCCGATCGACATGACCAGTTCTGGCATACGCTATCGGGCGGAGAGCGCCAGCGCGTCCACATCGCGCGCGCACTCGCGCAAATGCCGAGTGAACTTATCCTCGACGAGCCGACCAACCATCTCGATATCCAGCACCAGCTCTCGATCCTGACCCTGATCAGGCGCCTGGGTATCACCTGCATCATGGCCTTGCATGATCTCAACCTGGCATCGCTTTTCTGCGACGAGATCGCCGTGCTGCATGAGGGCAAGCTGGTCGATGCCGGGACGCCGGAAACCGTGATGACCGAAGCGCTGATCCAGCATGTCTTCGGTGTCGCGGTCTCCATCCGCCGCGCCGCATCGGGCCGAAGGCATATCGAGTATCTGATCGAACCCTTTTGAGGCGGGAAAGTCATGACGATGCAGCGAAGCGTTGGGGCCGGCGTCACCGACTACTGGAACGCCCGTGCCCCCAAATTTGATGGTGCTGCCTCCCATGTCGCCCAGAGCGAGCTCTGGCGGGCCGTGCTTGAGGCCGCCTTCCAGGCGGATGGCCCCAAGGACGTTGTCGATCTCGGGACCGGGACGGGCGCTTGCGCCCTCCTCGCCGCGTCGCTGGGGCATCGCGTCCGCGCCTGCGACGGGTCTGCGAACATGCTGGCGGTCGCCCGTGCGGCGGCTCGGCAAGCCGGCCTCGGCATTGCGTTTCAGGACGCCACGATCGAAGCGGCCGAGATTACCGATGCGTCGGCCGATATCGTCACGCTCCGCAATGTCCTCTGGACGCTCGAGCGCCCCATTGAAGGGTTGCTGCAGGCCCACCGCATTCTGCGGCCGGGCGGTCTCGTGCTCGTGTCCGACGGGTTGTGGTCGGTGGCTCCTGAATATCGTTCCACCTATCCAGAGGAGCTTGCCGCACGCCTACCCCTGCATGATGGCTTGACGGAAGCCGCAGCACAGGACCTGCTCGCGCAAGCTGGGTTCTCCGGGGTCAGATGCTGGCAGCACCTGTTCCCCGCTTCTCCCTACCCGGGAAATGTCCCCGTATTCGTCCTGACTGCCCGCTCACTCGCTGGCTAGCCGCGCAGGCTTCAGCTCATCAATCGAGCGGGCCTCAAGCCGCGCAGGCTATTGCCCAGGAACCAGTGCCCGGCCCGAGCGAGATCTCCCGGGCGCAGTTGCCGCTCAACGGCCCGTCCGCTCTCGATCAGGGTCTGGCGCAGCACGCCCGGCAAKACACCATCGGACAGGGGCGGTGTGAGCAGGATTCCGTCCCGCTCGACGAAGATGTTGCTGCGCGTTGCTTCGGTAACAAAGCCTGCGCGGTTCTGGAAGACGGCTTCATCGGCCCCGCAATCGACGGCTGCCGCAAATGCGGTCTCGTAGATACGACGGCGCGTTGTTTTGTACCGCAGGAATGGGTCGCCTGCATCGGCCCTTGCGGCGGCGAGGACGACCTCGAGAGGCCGGTCCGGCTCGGCAGCGAGCACTGGTGCGGCGATACCGAGCACGCCGTTGCGACGGAGTTCGAGGCGGATACGGCGCAGCCCTTGCGGCGCAAAGGTCTCGACCAGCGCAGCAAGACGCGTTTCCGCCTCGTCGCGGTCGAAGCGGAAGCCGAGCGCCCTTGCCGAACGGTCGAGGCGGTCGAGATGCAGGGGCAGCCGTGCAAAACCGGTTTCTTGCGACCAGCCCAGCGTTTCGATCAGTCCGTATTCCTCGGCCAGGTCGGTCAGGACACGGGCCTTGAGCAGGCATTCGGAATACTCGTCCGCAGCACGCGAATCCGTGACGATGCCGCCGCCAACGCCATAGCGGCCGGCACCGCCCGGAAAGATCGTTGCCGTGCGGATTGCGACATTGAAGCGAAGATCGCCATCGGGCGAGATTTGCCCGATCGAACCGGTATAGAGATCGCGCGCGCCGTCCTCGAGTTCGCGGATGATCTCCATCGCACGCAGCTTCGGCGCACCGGTGATCGAGCCGCAGGGGAAGACAGCCCGCAGCAGGTCTTCGAGCGAGAGGCCGGGACGCAACCTGGATGTCACCGTCGACRTCAGCGTGTGAAATGTCGGATAGGTCTCGACCTGGAAGAGGCTTGGCACTTCGACCGACCCCATGGCGCTGATCCGTCCGAGATCGTTGCGCAGCAGGTCGACGATCATCAGGTTCTCGGCGCGTTGCTTGGGGTCGGCCTGCAACTCTTCCATAGCGGCGTGCTCCGCTGCCGGTCCGTCGCGTCGCGGTGCTGTTCCCTTCATCGGGCGCGTCGTCGCACGCCCCGATTCGACCTCAAGAAAGAGCTCCGGCGAAACCGACAGGATGCTCGCATCGTCGATGGTAACGATACCGCCATGCGCCACGGGCTGGCTCGACCGCAAGGCGGCATAGAGCGCGAGGGGATCGCCGTCGTAGCGAAAGGCGATCGGAAAGGTCAGGTTGATCTGGTAGGCGTCGCCGGCGTGAAGATAGTCCAGGACACGCTGGATCTTGGCCGCGTGCGCTGGTGCATCGAGMTGCGGACGAACAGTGCCGAGCGGCGGCGGRGGTCCCAGTGCTCCAAAGGCTTGGTCCAGCTGCGCGGCAGGGAGCTGCAGCGGCGCCCGAAACAGCCCGAACCACAGCAGGGGAAGCGCCCTCGCCTGCGGCATCGACGCGACGAGGCGTGGCTCGAAGGCGTATCCCAGCTCGTAGCTCAGGAAGCCGGCGGCATGCAGCCCCCGGGACAGGCCGTCTTCGATTCTACCGAGCGCAGACGAGATCTCCTCGGTATGGTCGCATCGAACGACCTCGACCGGCTCACAGTAGAGCTGGGCCGACGCGGCTGCCGCGAGCCGGTCCTCCAGCAGTACGAACGGGCGCCGCGTCGTGAGCATGGTGTCGATGGTAGGCGGCATCGGCGGCGTGGTTTCTGATTGGAGTATAGAGGCTGCGCTCGAAGCGGCTTCGTGGATCGTGGCGATGCCTCGCTCCGATGGCAGCCTGGAATTGTAGGCCCGATCGCGCCCCGCCGTGAGCCCGACGAGAGCCGAGCCGAATGCTCGGCGAGCGATGGCCAGGGAGCTCCGCTGCCAGCTCAGCTCCGCAGGCCGGGAGCCTCCTGGCCCGTGCTCGCGACGTATTCCGTATAGCCGCCACCATAGGTGTGAACGCCCTCGGGGGTCAGTTCGAGAACGCGGTTGGACAGTGCGGCGAGGAAATGGCGGTCGTGCGAGACGAACAGCATGGTCCCCTCGTATTGCGCCAAGGCCGTGATGAGCATCTCCTTCGTCGCGATATCCAGGTGGTTGGTGGGCTCGTCCAGCACCAGGAAGTTCGGCGGATCGTAGAGCATCTTCGCCATCACCAGCCGGGCCTTCTCGCCACCGGACAACACCCTGCACCGCTTCTCGACATCGTCGCCGGAAAAGCCGAAACAGCCGGCCAGTGCTCGCAGCGAGCCCTGCCCCGCCTGGGGAAACGAGTCTTCGAGCGACTGGAACACGGTGGCGTCACCGTTCAGCACCTCCATGGCGTGCTGGGCGAAGTAACCCAGCTTGATGGTGCCGCCCAGCGCGACCGTGCCGTCGTCCGGCTCGGTGGCCCCTGTCACCAGCTTCAACAGCGTCGATTTGCCGGCGCCGTTGATGCCCATCACGCACCAGCGCTCCTTGCGGCGCACCTGGAAATCGAGCCCGTCATAGATGCTGCGGCTGCCGTAGCGCTTGTGCACGTTCTTCAGGGTGACCACGTCCTCGCCGGAGCGCGGTGCGGGCAGGAATTCGAACTGGACTGTCTGGCGGCGCTTGGGGGGCTCGACCCTGTCGATCTTCTCCAGTTTCTTCACGCGGCTTTGCACCTGCGCGGCATGCGAGGCGCGTGCCTTGAAGCGCTCGATGAAGTTGATCTCCTTGGCGAGCATCGCCTGCTGGCGCTCGAACTGGGCCTGCTGCTGCTTCTCGCTGAGCGCGCGCTGCTGCTGGTAGAACTCGTAATCGCCCGAATAGGTCGTCAGCGCCCCGCCATCGATCTCGACGATCTTGTCGACGATCCGGTTCATGAACTCGCGGTCATGCGAAGTCATGAGCAGTGCGCCATCATAGCCCTTCAGGAAGGCCTCGAGCCAGATCAGGCTCTCGAGGTCGAGATGGTTGCTCGGCTCGTCGAGCAGCATGGCGTCAGGGCGCATGAGCAGGATCCTGGCCAGCGCGACGCGCATCTTCCAGCCTCCGGAGAGAGCACCGACATCGCCGTCCATCATCTCCTGGCTGAATCCGAGGCCGGCGAGCACCTCGCGCGCCCGCCCATCCATGGCGTAGCCGTCGAGCTCCTCGAACCGCCCCTGGACCTCGCCATAGCGCGTGATGATCTCGTCCATCTCGTCCGCGCGGGCGGGATCGGCCATGGCGGTCTCGAGCTCCTTCAGCTCGGTCGCAACGGCGCTGACCGGGCCCGCCCCGTCCATGACCTCGGAGACGGCGCTGCGGCCGGACATGTCGCCGACGTCCTGGCTGAAATAGCCGATGGTCACGCCGCGATCGACGGCCACGAGACCCTCGTCGGGCGCCTCCTGCCCCGTGATCATGCGGAAGAGCGTTGTCTTGCCGGCGCCGTTGGGGCCGACAAGGCCGACCTTCTCGCCCTTCTGGAGCGCTGCGGATGCCTCGATGAAGACAATCTGCTTGCCGTTCTGCTTGCCGATGTTCTCGAGACGAATCATGCTTCTACGGGACCAAATTTCAGGGAGGTCCCGCGCCTTTAAGCCATGGGCCGCGCCCACGGAAGGGTTTGCCTGCAATTCATTCAGCTCTTGCCGAGGATCTTCAGCGTGCCGCCAGCCAGACCTTGGCGGCGGCCGCATCGGCCTCCGATAGCTCATGTCCCGCTGCGATCACTTGCGCCTCGACCTGGGCGCCGGCTTGCCTCAGCCGCGCTTCCAGCTCCGCTGCATGCACACCAAAGGGATCGGAAGCCCCGGCCAGGATCAGGATATCCGCCTCCGCAAGATCGGTCTCCTGCGGCAGTTCGAGCACATTCATCGCGCGCAGCAGGATGGCCCGGCGGATCAGGCCGGGATGGATCTGCATMATCGCGGCAAGGAAGTTCGCGCCGTTGGAATAGCCGAGATAAGTCGTGCGTGCCGGATCCAGCCCGTAACCCTTTGTCGCACTCTCGACGAAGGCCGCGAAGGCGGCGGCCTCGGCACGAATATCGGCCTGGTCGAATTCGGTCGGCGACGATCGGCGAAACCAGCGTGCTGTGTCCTCCTCAGTGCTGCGTCCACGCACGCCGAGCAAGGTCGCTTCCGGCGCGATCCGGTGCGCCAGCGGCATCAGATCCGCCTCGTTGCCGCCGGTGCCATGGAGCAGCACGAGAGTGCTGCCGTCCGTCGTTGCGGGCACATGGAAACGGTGCACGAAGGGCAGATCGCGATAGGTCATGCGCGGTTCTCCCGGCAGGGAGAATTGCGGCAGCACGACACGGATCTCGGAAGCCCGGCTGCCATCGGATGGAGGAACCATCAGGCTGGTTCCAAGCCTGTCCTCGGGCTCGTCGACCGTAAATCCCGGGCCGTCGCTCGCCAGTTCTATCAGGGTGCCGCCGGGTTCGCGGACATAGAGAGAGGTGAAGTATTTTCTGTCGTGAAGCGTGGTGACCGAGGAATTGAGGCGTGCCAGAGAACTTTCGATGGCCTTCACTGCGGCCTCGTCCCTCGCCCGGAAGGCGACATGGTCCGCGATGCCCGTGCCTGGAGCTCCGGGCCAGAACCCGCCGGCATCGCGGATATCGAGGACATCGCCACTATCGGACACCATGCGCTGAACAGCGGTCGTGGCCGCGGCTGGCCGGTAGCCGAAGCGTGCGACGAAGGCGGCCGTTTCCTCCCGCGTTTCAGACAGGATGGTTGCGCCGCGAACCCGGCGGATCGCATCCTCGGGTGCGATCCCGGGCGCCTGCCATGGCGCCKCGGCCGCCATATCCGTACCCACGAGCTTCACGATCACCCCGTCGGGGTCGCGCAAACGCAAGACGGGCTCGCCGAATTCCTGCTTCGGTCCCTCAGTGGGCACACGCTGCGTCAGTGCCCGCGTCAGCCAGAAGCCGATGCTCGCCGGTGGCACGGCCAGCGCGATCTCGCTCACCTGCCCATGTCCGACCCGACCTGGCGAGCCGTCCTGCCAGACGAGAAAGGTGACCAGCGAGCCAGGCGAACCCAGGCGGTCGCCGTAGAACAGGTGGAGTTGCTCCGCATCCTCGTAGCCGCCGGTCTGCTTGACGAGGCGCAGGCCGAGGAAGCCGACATAGAAATCGACATTGGCCTGCGCATCGCGGGTGATCAGCGTGAGGTGGTGGATGCCTCCGGTCATGTCGTCTCCTCAGACAGGTCCCGCCTCGGCCATAAGATAAGCTCAGGCTTGCAAGCGCGCGCTTTACGGAGCCGCGCGGCGATAGGCGAAGTAGCGCCCTTCCGGGATACCATCGGGGAGCGAAACGGCAACCAGTGCAGGATGCTCGAGATCGGAGCCGCTGATGATGAGTGCATCGTCCTGCGCGAGTGCGGCAACATGCTCCGGCAACCAGGCCAGATGGATACGGTCGCGTTCCGACACACCTGTTGTGGCGTCGACATGGATCAGCGCGGCATTGCGGCCATGCCGCTCCACGAAGTCCGGTAGCGTCTTTGCCATGTCGCCGAGCACCAGCGCGCTCTCCGGAGGCATCGAACGCGGATTGGCCGTGGCCTCACGGTCGAAGGCATAGATCTCCCGCTTCGGCAGGATTTCGCGCAGATGATCGTATGTGCGGCCATTGCCGAGGCCAAGCTCGAGCACGAGCCCATTGCGGTTGGTGACGGACTCTGCCGCCCAGTCGAGGATGCGGCGCTGGGCTTCGAGGCGGCGGATAAAACTGTCGAGGCGGCTCATGAAAAGCGTCTGTCTCCGGCATCGGCGCAATCGCAATTGCGGGCTTCGCATCGGCCAAATGGCTTGCTTGTCATTTGCTGCGGCCGATGCCCTAATCCATTTAGATGCATACAGAATGCCGCAATGGCATCGCGTCAATGGCCATCAAGAGCCTGGTTTCGTTTCAGGGAGGACGAGCATTCATGATCAAGTCTAGCTGGCTCATCGCGCTTGCGGTATCCGGGGGTTTCGGCGTGGCGGCCACTGCTCCGGCGCAGGCCCAGGCCTGGCCGCAGAAACCCATCACCTTCATCGTGCCATTCCCGGCCGGCGGCGGCACCGATGCCTTTGCCAGGCCGATCGCCGCCCAGCTCGAGCAGCAGCTCGGGCAGCKCATCATCATCGACAATCGTGGTGGCGCCGGCGGCACCGTGGGCGCTTCGGCAGCGGCGCGGATGGCTCCGGATGGCTACACCTTCTTCGTTGGGGCCGCGCATCATGCGATTGCGCCTGCGCTCTATCCGAAGCTCKACTACAATATCCAGACCGATTTTGTTCCGGTTGGGGTCATCGCCCAGCCGCCCCAGGTCGTYGTCGTCCATCCGGGCAAGGTCCAGGCCAAGACGCTGGCCGAGCTGATCGACTACGCCAGGAAAAATCCGGACAAACTCAACTACGCATCAGCCGGAAACGGCACGACGCACCATCTTGCAGGTGAACTCTTCAAGCTCGTCACCAAGACCAACCTGACCCATGTTCCCTACCGCGGCGCCGGACCCGCGATGCAGGATCTGGTCGCTGGCCAGGTCGATGTGATGTTCGATGGGCTTGGCTCCTCGGCCGCACAGGTGCAAAGCGGTGCGCTGCGTGCCCTGGCGGTCGCCGCCCCGGCGCGCTCGGATGCCATTCCGGACGTGCCGACCGCCAAGCAGGCCGGCCTTGACGGCTACGAGGTCGCGACCTGGTACGCCATCTGGGCGCCGAAGAACACGCCGGACGACATCGTGACGCGCATGCGCGGCGAGATCGAGAAGGCGCTGAAGGCTCCGATGATCACCGAAGCCTGGAAGAAGAACGGCTCCACGATTCCTGCGATCTACGGAGCCGATTTCGGCAAGTTCGTCACAGCGGAAGTGGCTCGCTGGGGCAAGGTGGTCGAAGACGCCAAGATCAAGCTCGACTGAAGCGCCCTTCCCGGAAATGGCGTTCAGCCTTCGTCGCCCGCGCCGTCGATCACGGCGCGGGCGATTGTCATCGTAAAGCCAGCCCGGGCGAGCGCCGCGAGATCCTTCTGGCGGTTCTCGGCACGGTCCCTGCGGCTCCAGGGCCCAAGCCGCTTGCGTCGGGCGGCGATCCGCGCCGCAGCCAGTTCCTCATCCTCGGTGGCGCGGCTCACCTCCGCGACCAGCTCGCGTCCGACGCCCTTGGCCGCAAGTCGCGCGGCAACGGCGCGGGCGGACTGCCCCTTTCGGCGCAATGTTGCCGCCCGTCCTTCCGCAAAGCGCTTGTCATCGACCAGCCCTGCCGCAACGCAGCGCGCCACCRTTTCATCGATAAGTGCGGCGAAGGATCGGGGTTCGTCGCCATGGTGACGGCAACTCATCATCACCTTGCGTTGAAGGACGCGCTGCAACTGCCCGGCAGGGGCCGAGTAGCGCTCAAGATAATGCATCGCCGCTCGCTGCAGATAATCGGCGCTGATCCGCCGTGGCGGTTTGCGCGGACCGGCGCTGTGCGGGGCGCCGGCCCCATTGGCACTGCTCATTCTAGTCCAGACCAGGTTTCGATCGTGCCGACTTGATTGATGAGCGCCGGTCCTTGCTTTGCAGGCGGCGCTCCTTCGATGCCTTTGTCGGCTTGGTCGGCCGGCGTGTTTCGGGGCGGACCGCGGCCTCGCGGATCATGTCCAGCAGGCGCTCCAACGCCTCCTCGCGATTGCGCTTCTGGCTCCTCTGCGCCTGGGCGACGATGACGATGACGCCGTCCTGCGTCAGCCTGCTGCCCGCGATCTTCATCAGCCGGATCGCCACATCATTCGGCAGGGACGGAGATCGGCGCGCATCGAACTTCAACTGGACTGCACTCGATACCTTGTTGACGTGCTGTCCTCCTGGCCCGGAGGAGCGCACGAAACTCTCCTCGAGCTCGCTCTCGTCGAGGGTAATGGACGGGGTGACTTGAATCATGGGAGGACGGTAGCTCAACCTCCGGAGAATTGCAGCGTTGAAGCCCTCTCGCGATATTGCCCGGCTGATCCAAATCATGGTGGCGCTAAGGACGCCCGGCACCGGCTGCCCCTGGGATCTGGAGCAGGACTTTGCTTCGATCGCCCCTTATACGGTCGAGGAGGCCTATGAGGTCGCCGACGCGATCGCGCGCGGCGACAAGATCGATCTCAAGGACGAACTCGGGGATCTGCTGCTGCAGGTGGTCTTCCATTCGCGCATGGCCGAGGAAGAGGGCTCCTTCTCCTTTCCCGATGTGGTCGAGGCGATCACCAGCAAGCTGATCCGCCGCCACCCGCATGTCTTCGGCGATGTGCGAGACCTCTCGCCGGCCGAGGTCAAGGCGCTCTGGCACCGAATCAAGGCGCAGGAGAAGGCCGCCAAGGCCGCAGCCCACCGCGCTTCCGGGCTGCCCGAGGCCAGCGAGGACAGGGGTGTTCTCGCCGGCGTTCCCCATACATTGCCCGCTCTCACCCGCGCCTGGAAGCTCCAGGCCAAGGCCTCGACCGTCGGATTCGACTGGAACGATGCCAGGCTCGTTCTGGACAAGATCCGCGAGGAAACGGCGGAGATCGAGGAGGCCCTTGCCGGCGGCAGCAAGGAGGCCATCCGGGAGGAGATCGGAGACCTGCTCTTCGTCGTTGCCAATCTGGCGCGTCATGTCGATKCCGACCCCGAAGGGTGCCTCAACGCGGCCAACATCAAGTTCGAACGCCGGTTCCGGGGGATCGAAGACGCCCTTGCCGCCGAGGGCCGGGATGCGAAGGATGCGACGCTCGACGAGCTGGAAGCGCTCTGGCAGGCGGTAAAGCGGATGGAAAAGGCGAAGGCCGGCGCTGGCTAGAGCGTCGGCCCGAAAGGTGGATTGCGGTTTTCGGCAAGGCCGATGCAAATACGGAAGGTCAGATCACCAGACCCGATGTGATATCCGGTCCGGTGGTCTAACCTTGGCGTTCTGCCTGGGGAAAACGCGCCCCAAACGCCCCTTCCCGCTCTGGCGGGAGCCGCACGGTCAAGGCGAGAGCGCCGTCCTCCGCATCCTCGCGGCTGAGGACCTCGCCATTGCTGTGCAGCCAGGCAAGCGACTTGCCGTCGCCGGGCTCGAGCGTGAGCCGGTAGACCGGCCGGCTGCGCGCGATGCGGGTTTCGATCGCGTCGGTCAGGCGGTCAACGCCTTCGCCCGTCAAAGCTGAAACCAGGACGGGGCGTGACGCAACCGGCCTGAGCTCTGCCAGCGCAAGCTGCCGGTCGTGCTCGTCTCCRACAAGCAGGTCGGCCTTGTTCCAGACCTCGACGACCCGCTGTCCATCATCGGGATCGATGCCGAGGTCCCTCAGGATGGCCTGCACATCGGCAGCCTGGGCCTGCGTATCGTCATGAGCGAGGTCGCGCACATGCAGCAGCACATCGGCTTCGATCGCATCCTCAAGCGTGGCCCGGAAGGCCGCGATGAGCTGGGTCGGCAGGTCCGAGATGAAGCCGACGGTGTCAGAGAGCATGATGCGGGCACCATGCGGCAGCTTGATTGCGCGCGCGGTCGGGTCGAGCGTCGCAAACAGCATGTCCTGGGCCAGGACGTCGGCCGAGGTCAGTCGATTGAACAGCGTCGACTTTCCAGCGTTGGTGTAGCCAACCAGCGCAACAACCGGGTAAGGCACGCGTTTCCGGCTGGCACGATGCAGTGAGCGAGTACGTTTCACTGTATCGAGATCGCGCTCGATCTTGGTCATCCGCTCCTGGATGACGCGCCGGTCGGCCTCGATCTGCGTCTCGCCGGGACCACCAAGGAAGCCGAAGCCGCCACGCTGGCGTTCCAGGTGGGTCCAGGACCGCACCAGGCGGCTCTTCTGGTAATTGAGGTGGGCGAGTTCGACCTGCAGCGCGCCCTCCTTGGTGCGGGCGCGCCGTCCGAAGATCTCAAGGATCAGGCCGGTTCGGTCGATGACCTTGCAGCCCCAGGCCTTTTCAAGATTGCGCTGTTGCACCGGCGACAGCGCGCAATCCATCACGACGAGGCCGATCTCCTCGTTGGTGATGCGCTCGGCGATCTCTTCGACCTTGCCCTTGCCCAGATAAGTCGCCGGTCTCAGCGCCGTCAGCAGCGCAGAGATGGGCTCCACCACGAAAAGATCGATCGCAGCCGCAAGTCCCACCGCCTCGTCCAGCCGCGCGGCGAAGGAGCGTTGATTTGCATCCGCCGCCGCGCCGCGGCGCTGCAGGTAAGGGCCGATGACGAAGGCACGGGTATTGGCCGCGATGTCGCGCTCGATCTCGTCGAGTGGCTTCACCCCGGCCGGTACGTCGTCCGTGCCCGAGCGCCCTGCCACGGCCTCAGGCCTTGTCCGTTTCCTCAGGCTCGAAGAGCTGAACCGGATGGCCGGGCATAATCGTCGAGATGGCATGCTTGTAGACGAGCTGCGAATGTCCGTCGCGACGGAGCAGCACGCAGAAATTGTCGAACCAGGTGACGACGCCCTGCAGCTTCACGCCGTTGACGAGGAAAATCGTCAGCGGAATTTTCTGCTTGCGGACGTGGTTGAGGAAGGTGTCCTGAAGGTTTTGAGCCCGCTCTGCGGCCATGTTCAGCCCCTGTTGTTGGGATCGCGCTTCGGGTTGCGTTGGCGATCCAATTCGTTCCGTTCAGCGTCCGGCCGAGCGCCGGGGCATTTCGGAACACCGATAGGTCATTAGACCGCGTGCATATGCTGCAATGCAAGTGGTTCGACAGGCGTGCGCAGCAGAAAGTCCTGCGTTCGACGCAGGCGCACATGCAGATCGCGCCTGCCTCTCCGTCAGCCGACCCCGAGCGACTTCAGCTTGCGGTGCAGGGCTGAGCGCTCCATGCCGATAAATTCGGCCGTGCGTGAGATATTTCCGGAGAAGCGAGCGATCTGTGCGATCAGATACTCGCGCTCGAAAATCTCGCGCGCATCGCGCAGTGGCAGGCTCATCAAGCGTTCGCCGCCAGACCCCGACGGCGTCGTCGGCACCATGGCGCCCACCTCGGCGGGCAGCATCTCGATGGTGATGTCGGCGCTCGGATCCCCCTTGGTCAGAATCATCAGCCGTTCGACATTGTTGCGCAGTTCGCGGACGTTACCAGGCCATTCATGCGACTGCAGAACCGCCATCGCGTCGCCGCCGATTCTGCGCTTCGGCAGGCCGGTCGCGACCGAGATCTGGTCCATGAAGAACTCGATCAGTTCTGGCACGTCCTCGCGCCGCTCGGAGAGTGACGGCACGCGCACCGGCACCACGCTCAGCCGATGATAGAGATCCTCGCGGAAGCGCCCGTCGGCGATCAACTGGGCGAGATCGCGGCTGGTCGATGAAATGATGCGGACGTCGACATGGACGCGCGTCGCGCCGCCGACGCGCTGAAAATTCTGATCGACGAGAACGCGCAGGATACGGTTCTGCGTCTCTCGCGGCATGTCGCCGATTTCGTCGATATAGAGCGAACCGCCATGAGCTTCCTCGAGCGCCCCGACCCGGCGGGAGCGGCCCTCCCCGCCCTCGACGCCAAAGAGCTCCTCCTCCATCGTTTCCGGCGTGATCGTCGCTGCGTTGATGACGATGAAGGGGCCGGTCGACCGGCTGGAGGCCTCGTGCAGGGTCCGGGCGGCCAGCTCCTTGCCGCATCCGGGCTCGCCGGTGATCAACACGCGCGCATTGGTGGGCGCGACGCGGTCGATGGTCTGGCGCAACTGGTTGACGACGGTCGACTTGCCGACGATCCGGCTTGCCTGCACCGAGCGCGTCTTCAGTTCGCGCACTTCGCGCCGCAGTCGCGACGCTTCGAGCGCGCGCTCGGCGACCAGGATCAGCCGGTCGGCCTTGAACGGCTTCTCGATGAAGTCATAGGCACCGCTCTTGATGGCGGACACCGCGGTTTCGATGTTGCCGTGACCGGAGATCATCACCACCGCAAGGTCCGGATGACTCTCCTTGATCAGGTCGAGCACCTGCAAGCCGTCGAGCCGGCTGCCCTGCAGCCAGATGTCGAGAAAGACCAGGTTCGGCCGGCGGGCCGCGATCGCCGCCAGAGCCTCGTCCGCCGATCCCGCCTTGCGCGTGCGGTAGCCCTCGTCCTCGAGCAGGCCGGAAACCAGTTCCCGGATGTCGACTTCGTCGTCTACGACCAGAATGTCAGCGCTCATTCCTGAGTTCCGTTCTGCTTGTTCATGGCGATATCGGCGGGCTTGCCACCGGCTTCGGCATCATCGGGTTGCTGCTCCGGCCCGGCTTCGGGGAACCAGAGCCTGACGCGCGCGCCGCGTCCGCCTTCATGGACGTCCGGTCGGTCGAGCAGTTCGATGCCCCCGCCATGGTCCTCGAGGATCTTGCCGACGATCGCGAGACCGAGCCCGGTGCCGCCCTCGCGTGTCGTCATATAGGGTTCTAGCAGCTTCTGGCGCTGATCGATGGGCAGGCCTTTGCCGTTATCGATGACGTCGACGATGATCAAGCCATCGTCGCGACGCTGGAAAGAGACATCGATCCTGCCGGGGCCGCGTTGGTCCATCGGCAAGGCTTCGATCGCTTCGGTGGCGTTCTTGATGACATTCGTGAGCGCCTGGGACATCAGCCGGCGGTCGAACTGCGCCAGAACAGGCTCCGCCGGCAGATCCTCCGACAGCGTCAGCTCCGGATTGCCGACACGCATCAGGAAGACGATCTGGCGCACCGTCTCGACGATGTCCTCACGCTCCAACGAGGGCTTCGGCATGCGCGCAAAGGAGGAGAACTCGTCGACCATGCGCCGGATATCCTCGACCTGGCGCACGATCGTCGCCGTGCATTGCTCGAAGATCTCCTTGTCGTCGACGATCACGCGCCCGAACTTGCGCCGGATGCGCTCGGCCGAGAGCTGGATTGGTGTCAGCGGATTCTTGATTTCATGGGCAATGCGCCGTGCGACGTCGGCCCAAGCCGCCGTGCGCTGCGCCGAGACCAGATCGGTTATGTCATCCAGCGTCACGACAAGACCTGCGCCAGCTCCCTCGCCTTCACGCACGGCGCGGACATTGACCATGCGGTCATGGCCGGCACGCGTGATCGCAATCTGACCGGAGCTTTGTCTCTGCCGATTATGCAGCGCTTCGGCAACGAATCCTGCGATTTCGGGGGCGACCTGACCGATCGGCTCGCCCAGCAAGCGGCCGCCAGCGCCAAGCAGTATCTCCGCCGAGCGGTTCATGATGGTGATGTGGCCGTCGGCATCGAGGCCGAGCACGCCGGAGGATACACC